>JAVEUY010000252.1:0-5020 GCA_034005315.1 Ignavibacteriaceae bacterium
TTATAGGTTCCGGTAATGTATCTGGTACTACAACAAAAGACAGAACCAACGGACGAAATGATGAAACAAACAGTTTCCGAAATGATGGAGGCAGAGGAAACAATGAAAGAAATTCAGGATTGGGCAATAATAATTCCGGAGAAATTATAAACACTCCGCCGCCTACAAGAAATGTTAAACCTGAAAATACTTCTGAGACACAAACTCCAAGTTCAACAGGAACCAGAAACTCTTCATCAGATAATAATGGGACAAGAAATTCCAGTTCCGGTAATACAAACGATAATTCCAGTACAAGAAATTCAGGAAGCGGAAGGAGATAAAAAATGAAAATGCACATTTTGAAAATATTCAGTGCAGTAATTTTATTTTCATCATTTATCATAGCACAAAATTATAACGATGCAGTACGTTTAGGCTTCCCGGGATTAGGTTCTAACGCAAGGGCATTGGGAATGGGAAATACTTTTAACGCTTTAAGTGATGATGCTTCTGCTGCATTTTTTAATCCGGCAGGTTTTGGATTATTAAAAAGGATGGAATTTTCCGGCGGTCTTTCTTTTACAAATTATGATAACACAACAACATTTTTTGGTAGTCAAACAAAAGATAATACTACCAACACAAGTTTAAATCGTATTAGCTTAGCACTGCCATTACCAACTTATCAGGGCAGTTTGGTTTTTGCTTTATCTTATTATAACACAAAAGATTTTACATCAGTTTTAAAATTTAATGGTTTTAATGCAGGGAATAATTCTAAGATTCAAAGCTTGTCAAATACTGATATTCCTTATGATCTTTATTTAACCGATGAAAATTATAACACAATTATAAATGGTAATTTAAATCAAAGCGGCGATATCCTAAACTCTGGCGTTATCGATCACTGGACTCTTTCAGGTGCTATTGAAGTTCAGAAAAATCTATTTGTCGGTGCTAATCTAACCATTATTAACGGAAACTTTGAATCTGTTAATGACTATTACGAAGATGATACGAAGAATATTTATCAGGGAGAAACCGCACCTGGCGAGCCTCAGACTACTGATTTCAGGACTTTCTATTTTAACAATACTCTTAAATGGGATATTGGCGGCTGGAATGCTAAACTCGGATTCTTATATCAATTTGAAGATTTGGCAAGATTTGGAGCTACAGTTCAGTTTCCTAAAACATTTACTGTTAAAGAAGAGTTTTTAGTCAGCGGAAGCAGTGAGTTCGGAACTGGTCAGATTTACAAATTAGATTCAGATTATTATAGTGATAAAGTTTCGTACAATATCAAAACCCCTTTTGAAATTTCAGGTGCTTTTGCAGTAAATCTAAAAGGTATCATTTTAAGTGCTGAAGCAACTTTGATTGATTATTCGCAATTAAAATTTGATAAACCTGAGGGACTAGCTTCATCATATATCTCTGAAGTGAACAAAGAAATAAAGGATGTTTTATCTGCTGCTCTCAATTATAATTTTGGTGTTGAATATACTATTCCTGAAATAGGAATAAGAGTTCGCGGCGGTTTTATTAATCAGTCTTCACCCTTCAAAGATGATGCGTCGGAATTTAACCATAAATATTTTACAGGCGGTTTAGGTTTTCTGGCAAACGGAACTGTTGGAATAGATTTAGCTTATGCTTATGGCTGGTGGAAAGATATTAGTGATAATTACGGCAGCAATGTGTCAAGAACATTTCAGGATATTAAAGTTCACAATGTTATGCTTACTACAACCTACCGTTTCTAAAATCATCAATTGATTAAAGTTAAGAAGCACTATATCTTGGATATGGTGCTTTTTTATTTTTAAAGGAGTTTGTCATTCAAGGTATTATCTCAAGATCAGAAAGCAAAGATTTTTACGTCTTAAAAGAACCTGATCATACTTTAATAAGATGTACATTAAAAGGAAAGTTTAAGAAAGATTTTAATCTAAAAAAGGATAAACTTTTTAATACGGATTTTGCAGTAGTTGGCGATGTTGTAAATTTTGATATGAATAAAGATGGTACTGGTGTAATTTATCAGGTTTTACCGCGCAAAAATTATCTTTCAAGAAAAGCTATAAAGACAAGAGGAGCAAGTTACAGAGGAGAGCGCCTTGAGCAGATAATTGCAGCAAACATTGATAATATTTTTATCGTTACCAGCATTCTTGAACCGGACTTTAACAATAAAACTCTTGATAGATTTTTAGTTTCCTGTGAAAGTGCAAGAATTACTCCGATAATAATTATTAATAAATCCGATCTTGCCGATAAAGCAATATCTGAATACTGGAAAAAATTATATGAAGATATCGGTTACAAAGTTTTTTTAACATCTGTTTTATTAGAATCCGGGATAAACGAAATAAAAGAATATCTTAAAAGGAAAAAAAATCTTTTTTGGGGGCAATCAGGTGTTGGAAAATCTTCTATCCTTAATGTGCTCTATCCGGAACTTGAACTTAAAACCGGAGAGATTAGCAGTTATACCAGCAAAGGAATTCATACAACTGTAACCAGTACGATGGTCAATATAGGAGATTCAACTTATATTATTGATACTCCCGGAATACGAGAGATAGACCCTTATGGAATTAAGAAAGAAGATGTTGGACATTTTTTCCCTGAGTTTCAAAAATATCTGAGAAACTGCCGTTTTAATACCTGCACTCATCATCACGAACCGGATTGTGCAGTGATAAATGCTTTAGAAAATGATGAAATTTCTGCTGAAAGATATGATAGTTATCTTCGCATTCTTGATACAATAGAAAAAGATATAAATTTCTGATGTGTATTTTATGAAGTTTTAAAGCATTGAGTTAATTTTACTTATAAAACTTTAAATAAGAATATTTTTAATAATGCCGCTTAATAAACAAGAGTTTTCAGATAATCTTAATGATCCTAAAAAAATATTTTTTAGTTATGCTGTAAAAATATCTCCCGTAAATTTTACTTTATTACTGGAATATTTTGTTGAAAAAGCTAGCGATGTTTTTTTCTACAGCGAACCGAAAAATAAAATTTCATTTTTATCTTTTGATAGTTTAACCAGACAATCATTTGGTTTTGATGAAATTGATTTGCTGGAAAATATGGTTGAGTTATTAAACAGTAAACTGATATCAAATCATTCTGATTATTCCGGATATAATCTTCCTTCTTTCATTTTATCTTCAAAGTTTCCGATTAAACGAACTTCGGATGAATGGAAAGATTTTGGAGATGTAGATCTGATTGTTCCAAAAATTATTTTGTACCAGAATTCTGATACTTGTTTTCTGATTGCTAATCAGTTTACCGAAAGTTTTGCACATCAGGGCTATTTTTATGATTTCCTGGAAACTCAAACAGGATTAATCTATAATCTCGAAAACAAGCTTCCTCCAAAAAATAATACTGCTTCAGGAATTGCTGTTAAAGAAGATAAAGATGAATTAAGTAAATGGACTGAAGTGTTAAATCAATTATTTACAGAGCTTCCGGAACAGCAAATTGATAAAGTTGTTATTTCAAGAAGAGTTGAAGGTGAAATATTAAATAAAATTTCCTGGCAAAAAATAATAGACGAACTTAACCGCAAATATCCGGGCTGCACAAATTTCCTTTATAAATCATCAGCTTCGGTTTTCTTCGGCTCAACTCCCGAAGTATTAATTAAATTCAATCAAAACAAATTTTCAACCGAAGCACTGGCTGGTTCAATTAAAAGAGGTCTTTCAGCAGATGATGATAAATCTTTTGAAATTGATTTATTGAACAGCAGAAAAAATATTAATGAACATAATGCTGTTGTAAATTTTATTACTGGCGCTCTGGAAGATTATTCTGAAGTAATTAATTATTCCAGAACTCCTGTAGTTAAAAAGCTGCCTAATATTCAGCATTTACAAACCAGTATTACCGGAACACTTAAAAATAATGTAAATATTCTGCGAGTAATTAAATCTATGTTCCCTACTCCTGCTGTATGCGGAATTCCTAAAAGTAAATCACTTAAACTGATTGAAGAAACTGAAACTTTTGACAGAGGTTTATTTTCAGGAATGATTGGCTGGTTTAATAATGAAGGATATGGTGAGTTTTTTGTTTCAATCAGATCAGCACTAGTTAATGAAAATAAACTTTATGCTTATGCAGGATGCGGAATTGTAGATGGTTCTGATTCAATTGAGGAATTTGAAGAAACAAATCTTAAATTAAAACCAATATTATCTTTATTTAATAATGCAGATAAAAATTAACCGTAATTTAATTTGGTCAAACATTTTAATTGATCAGCTTGCTGAATGCGGTGTTAAGTATGCATGCATATCTCCGGGATCCCGCAGTACTCCATTAACGTATTCAATTTCTCAAAACACACAAATTAAAACTTTCGTACACGTTGATGAAAGAAGTTCAGGATTTTTTGCATTAGGATTGGCAAATAAATCCGGTAGTCCGGTTTTAATCGTAACTACTTCAGGAACTGCATCTGCTGAGTTGTATCCGGCAATAATTGAAGCTTATCAAAACAGAATTCCTTTAATTGTTTGCACAGCAGACAGACCTTCATATCTTAGAAATACTGGAGCAAATCAAACAATTAATCAGGATAATATTTACAAAAATCATATCCGTTTCTTTTACGACACCGGATTACCTGATCTTAAAGTAAAAAGTATCAGAAAGTTTAAAGATATAGTTATAAAGGCTTTTGATACTGCAAATAGGGCTGATAAAGGTCCTGTGCATTTTAATTTACCATTTGAAAAACCATTAGAGCCTGATACTTATACTGAATCGATCGAGGAGAAAATATTATTTGAGACACTTGCTGAAGAAAACTTTTTACAAAATAAAAACAAAATAAATCCTCAAAACAAAAAAACTATTAACACTTTAATTTCTTTTTTACAAAAATCAGATAAAGGTTTAATAACAGTTGGTGCCGGAAATTTTGATCATAGTTTTTTTAAATTAGTAAATGAGTGCTCACTTAAATTCTCAATACCTGTTTTCGCCGATGCATCAAGCGGATTACGAT
>JAVEUY010000253.1:0-5011 GCA_034005315.1 Ignavibacteriaceae bacterium
AAAAGGCGCACGTAAATCATGAGAAAGTATTGAAAGGAAATTATCTCTTGCTGTTATTTCTTCGGAAAGATTATTAATTATTTCACCGTAGTCGTTCTCTGCTTTTTTAAACTCTGTAACATCTGCTACCAGTCCTTTTAAAATAATACCGTCATTCATTGCTTCGGATTTAATTTGTTCTTTCAGCCAAATGATCTTGCCATCTTTTCTTACAAATCTAAAAAGTAATTTTAGACTGGATATCTTTCCGTTTTCAATTTTATGAAGTCTTTTTTTTACATCTGAAATATCTTCCTGATGTACAAACTCTCTGCCAAGCGAATCTTTTTTAATCAGTTCTGATGGCTGGTAACCGGTAATTTTTTTTACTGAAGGAGAATAAAATATTTCCAGCTCGTTACCTTTGACAAAAAGTAAATAGTGAAACTGGTCCTCAAAAGCTGACGCTATATCACAAAGCACTCTGTCCTGTGGTGCGGTTAAGAGCTTCTTTTGTTTTATACCCGAAAGAAAAGCTGCATTCGGTTTTATTTCCTTAGAATTTTTTACTTCTTTGTTTTTTTTAGAGGGCATTAAATCATATTTATTTCTTAGCATCTGAAATATAATAATTTGTTTTAATCTATAACACAAAAGTAATCAGGCAAAATATCGCTTCAGGCAGGATTATCCGGATTTTCTATCGTAAGAATTGGTACAGAGTTATAAAAAGTAACTAGCCCGCTGATAGTTATGATTATTGATGATTTAAAAAGATCTTAAATGATCTTAACTTAACAAAAAATTTGTGTCTGTTTATTTCAGATAAATCATCTTCCTGGTTTCAATATGATTACCGGCTCTTAACTGATAATAATATACACCGCTTGGTAAGGCTGAATTTACAATGTACAATTTAGAATGAAACCCTGCTTCTAAATATTCATTTACAATAGTTTCAACCTCTTGTCCCAGTGTATTAAAAATTTTTAAAGTTTGCCAGCCGCTTAACGGAGACTGCCAACTGATTGTTGTACTTGGGTTAAATGGGTTTGGATAATTCTGGAAAAGAGAAAACTTTTCAGGAGGAGTATATTCATTATCGTTTAAATCACTTACAATACCGTTAGTAAAATTATCGTTAAAATAAGTTTGGACATCCTGAGTATAATTCTTTGTGACTGATAATGAATTTAATGCATTGTAGCCTTGTCCAACAACATATCCAACCCAAATGTCAATCGGTTTATTTGCTTCAAGTGTAAATTTGCCCGTGCTAACCATATTCACATGATCTCCTGCAGTAGTTTCAATCCATCCAATATCAGAAACCGGATCACCCGAAAACCAAAGATAAGGGTTAACTTCAGAACAATTTACACCACCTTTTACAGTGCCATGTGTAAAAACACAAGGATCTATAATAGCTCCTACCTGGTTGAGCCCATTTATATAATTGGCAGCTTCCATAAAATTTTGTGGGTGATTAAGCGTTGGATCCCCATAGACCATCATTGTGTGTGAGGTAATTCTCAAATTTTTTGCCCCCGGATATGATTGTGTATTAAATAAATTTCCTTTGCGATTATATGCAGTATCTAATGGTGTATCAATTCCTAACTCAAATATGTTATTGGAGTTATTATCAATAAATGTTTCTCCTGGTATATAAGCAACTGGTCCCTGCAAATATTTCATAAAGAATGCTGGCGGTTCTGCACCATATTCACCGTCGGGTCCGTCATTATAAACAAATCCTGAATTTAATAAAGTATCACATCCAGTAAGATCGTCATCAGCAAAACCTAAATCCGGATCTGTATAAATCGCAAAGATCACAGAATCAAGTTTACTAACAACTGTTCCTGTATTAATTAGCCTGTAACGGATAAAGATAGTATTTCCGAGCGGCGAAACATTCGTAGCGAAGGCTAAAACTGTTTGTTGTATGACTATCCCTTTAGGCGTTACCGTATTAAATCTTCTTTGATTAGCAGGTACTTTATCATTATAAACACACCAGGTCATTTCATCCCCCATTATAGCAGGTTTATCTTCTGAAGGGTCCCAGATATTATTTCCATTCAAATCTGTCGGATTGTAAACCCCGTCATTATTACCATCATAAAAATCAGCGCCGAGTTCAACAGCATTTATCCAATCTTGCCAGGACTGCCCAAAAGCAGCATCATTCTTCTTAACTACATAAATAATATTTTTAGGATCTGTTGGTTCATTATTAACGGTTCCGGGTAAATAGTCATTAATTGAAGACGAATATGCAACACCATTAGCCCAGAGAGTATCATCCGCATAACCGGCAAGCAGAAATCCGCCGCTGAATAAAAAAATGTGTCCACCGTATTTTCCTCCAGGTCCTGAAATAATAGGATTTGGATCCGAAATATTTACTGCAGCTAATATTCCCTTGTTATTCATTGGTAAATTAATTTTATTAACATTTAGCCTGTATTGTGTCTGAGAAAAGACTGAACCGGCAATAAGCAGTAAAACTATAACTAATTTTTTCATTTCTCTCCCTTATTTAATTAGTAACATTTTCTTAGTTTGAATGAAATTCTGTCCTGAGCTTGCCGAAGGATCACCCGCATTTAGCTGGTAATAATAAACACCGCTTGGCAATATAGAATTTATAATGTACAATTTTGAATGAAACCCTGCTTCTAAATATTCATTCACTATTGTTTCAATCTCTTGTCCAAGTGTATTAAAAATTTTTATAGTTTGCCAACCGCTTACCGGGGACTGCCAACTGATTGTTGTACTTGGATTAAATGGGTTGGGGTAGTTTTGTTCTAAGGAAAACTTTGTTGGCAAATTAATTTCTACTTCAATTACATTGGAATAATTAAAAGTGCCATCAAAATCTATTTGCTTTAATCTGTATTGATATTTTCCGGAAGAACGATTTTCATCAGTAAAAGAATAATTTCTTGTTTCAGTTGTTGTACCATTTCCGGGAACATATCCTATTTTCTCCCAAACATTTAATTCTGTACTCTTGTAACCTTTCGATCTTTCAATTTCAAACCCCTGGTTGTTAGTTTCAGTTGCTGTAGCCCAACTTAATGTAACATAATTACCTGATACAGATGCAGAAAAATTCTGCAATTCAACCGGCAGTGGATAATCAATACTTTCATCTGCACCCATATATGGAAAGTATAAACTGCGTGGATCGTTATCAATATCTACAAGAACAGATGAATTGGGTTGAGCAATTAAATCTACATCCCCAAGTGAACTACCGGTTAAATGTAAATCATTTTGAGAGATAAAATTTACATTCTTGGAAATAGATGATAAGTCCTGTTGTGTAAATGATCGCCATTCAATTATACTGGTTACATCATAACTTAGCCACCTGCCCAAAACCGTTCCGGTACCAACAGCATAATAGTTATTGTAATCTATCTGATGGAGACCGCGCTCATCCTCTATAGCAATCGCATAATGCCATCCGAAACCCTGCGTGTTATTTCGCTTATTGATCAAAATATTATTTTTTATTCGTAAACTAAAACCACTGTAATACTGTGTTGCACGTCTTCGGAAACAGTAGCTATTCTGCTCATTTATGGAGTTACCGTGTATATAAATGGTGTTGTTAAAAATATTAACAGTACTTGCATACTCGCCGTTCAAATCAATGCCGGTTACTGCAGAATATTCATTACCTGACAGGCTTATAAAATTATTTTGAATATTATGAGATGAAGCAAACGGCATTTCAATTCCAATTATTTGATTAGTTACTGAGTTACTGCTCGACAGAGAGTGAATTCTATTTCTTTCGATTTGATTACTCCACGTTAGCGGATACAGACTGATTCCCACTACTTTGTTTTTATTGCTGGGCTCGGTCAGATAGATCTCATTGTTTTCTATTTGGAATTGATAACCTGATTCCATCTTAATTCCCACATCTGTAAAACCCGTTATCGCACAATTTAAAATTTTCCATCCAACAGATCCCCCGTACATTTCAGGACCACAGTAAAATCCATTTGCCGGACGACCTGAATTTGATTTACTTATGTAACAATTGAGAAATGAGATACTATCATTAGAAATATTATATTCGGAAAAGGTAGATTGAATGACTCCTTTAACTTCTGATTTGCTGCTGCCTAATATATTGCTGTATGAAATATCAATATTCCTTGAACCGTCTGTAATCCAAATAGCCGATCCGCTTGTATCTTCATTTTGAATAGTTAAGTGTCCCTCGTCGCCAACTCCGCCAGGTCTTCCATCAATAATTATATTATTGCAATTTGAAAACTTCAAAATCGCACTACTATTACCGGTAATAGAAATTTCTGAAACAGTGATTGCGGGTCTTATCGTAATTTTATTTTGAGATGAGCTTCCATAAATGAATGGAAATTCAATTGGAAAAGTTTCAGATGTTGAATTATAATCACTTAGCATATCGATTGTTATTGGAGCGGAAATAAAAGTTTCAGCTAAACTATCTACGATGGATGTTAATGATATAAAATCACCGGAGGGTCCAACAGTATAGGTTCCTGCTAACCCGTTACCTGCAACAATCGTCCTGCTTCCGGAAGGTGCAGTAATATCAGGAGATTGAGGCCAGGTTAAATTAAAAGAAAGCTGATAACACTCTGCATCTAACACATTGCCGATTTGGGCGCTATCTGAAACATCATAAGTTAACCAGATATAGTTAGTTGTATAATCTCTCAATCCAATACCGCCATTTATTGAAAAATTACCGTTTGGATTATTGAAGGTACTACCCGCCGGATAAGTAGTTGTAAAATATGGACTGCTTCCTGTTGCAAATAGCTTAGCATTTAGAATATCGTTGGTGTTCGTTGTTCCATTTGTGCCTAGAGAGATTGATGAAATACTGGGCATAGTTAGAACACCCATACGGGAAGTTACAAGTATTGCAAGTATAGGTTGATTCACAGCCCCCTTTATTACATCATCAGTTATTTGTCAGGTTGTTATGTAGAATGTTTTGTCTTCGGGAATAAAA
>JAVEUY010000254.1:0-4994 GCA_034005315.1 Ignavibacteriaceae bacterium
AGAGTGGTTGATAGTCTGGAAATTCTTGAAAAAGAAAAGTGGGTTGGTGAAACATCAATATTCGGAAATTATATCCACGTAATATTAAACGATAACACTATTACAGAGAAAAACATTACACAATTACTCTATGAACAAAATGGAATAAAAGTTAAACGTATTGAAAGAATAATCCCAACTCTTGAAGATGTATTTATTCATTTAATTGAAAAGGATAACAAATAAAATGCTCAGCAGAATATTTGCAATAGCTAAAAAAGAAATAAAACAACTGAGAAGAGATACAAGAATGTTGTTTATCATTTTCTTTTTCCCGGTTGTATTGTTAATAATTTTTGGCTACGCAATCAACTTTGATGTTAAACATATAAAAATTGCTGTATATGATCAGGACAAATCGGATTATACAAGAAATTATATAAATGGCTTAATTAGCTCAGATTATTTTGATCTTGTCACTTATGTAGAAGATAGTAATGAGATTAAAAGACTTTTGGATGAAAAAGTAGTACAAACCGTACTTGTTTTCCCGCCTGATCTTTCTAAAAAGTTGATGTCAAAACAAGATGTTAAAGTTCAATACCTGATAGATGGTGTTGATGGAAGTACTGCAAGTGTTATTCAAAATTATGTTAATGCTGCTACATACACTTATTCTATAGATTTAACGAAAGAATATCTGGCTGTTAATGGCAAAAATATTTATGTACCTATTGACTTGCAGCCGCGGTTCTGGTTTAATCCCGAATTACAATCAACAAAGTTTCTTATCCCTGGTTTAATGGGGATGATTCTAATAGTTACTGCAGTAATTTCTATTTCCCTTTCAATTGTAAGAGAAAAAGAAAGAGGCACAATTGAACAAATAAATGTCTCCCCCCTTTCTTCTCTGGAGTTTATTCATGGGAAAACAGTGCCCTACATTTTTATTTCATTAATAAATGCAACGATAGTGCTTGCTGCAGGATATGTTCTTTTTGGAATTGTAATCAAAGGAAACATTTTTCTGCTCCTGTTTGGAACAATGGTTTTTCTTTTTGCTGCATTAGGTTTAGGAATTTTCATTTCAACAGTTGCTGATTCACAACAGGTAGCATTTCAGGCTGCAAATGTTACGTCATTGCTGCCATCGTTTATTTTATCCGGATTTATTTTCCCAATCGAAACAATGCCCCAGGCAATTCAGATACTTACGAATATCACTCCGGCAAAATTTTATGTAATAATCCTGAGAGCGATACTTTTAAGAGGTGCTGGAGTATCAGCATTCTGGGAGCAGTTAATTTATCTGGGAATATTCGGAACAATATTTATCACATTAGCAACCATCATTGATAAAAGATCTCGAGGTAAAAACTAAAATGAAAACTATTTATCACTTTATCATTAAAGAATTATTACAGGTAAAACGCGATAAGAAAATGCTTGTCATAATTTTTATGGCTCCGATTTTACAACTCATATTTCTTGGATATGCTGCAAACATGGATGTTGATATTGTGCATACCACTATACTCGATCAGGATAAAACAGAGACAAGCAGAAATTATATCACACGTCTTTTAGAGACAGGATACTTTCAAATTGATTATTATGCAAAAGATTATGATGAAATTACAAATCTGCTTAATGATGGTAGAACTCTTGTGTCAATCGTAATTCCTAAAGACTTTGAAAAAAGAATCAAAAGGCGCGAAACAGCACCGGTGCAGGCAATATTTGAAGGATCGGATGCCAGTAAAGCATCAATTGCGCTCGGATATATTCAAGGCGTAACAACAAAATTTTCACAAAATCTGGTTTTGGAAACTAAAGATAAACCTGGAATGAAAAGTCCTTTAAGCGGTTCGATAATTCCAGAACCAAGGGTGTGGTATAATCCGGAAATGAAGTCCAGGATATTTATGGTTCCTGGTATCCTCGGACTTGTATTGATGATTTCAACAATCTCACTGATGTCGATGGCAATTGTTAGAGAAAGAGAAATCGGGACTATGGAACAGTTGATTGTTACACCGGTTAAAACATACCAGCTTCTACTGGGTAAGCTTATTCCTTTCACTCTGATTGGCTTTGTAATATTAGTGATTGTTATGATCATTATGACGCAATGGTTTGGAATAATAGTGCGTGGTAATAAACTATTTTTAGTATTTGCTGCTTTTCTATTTGTCTTATCAAATCTGGGAATAGGTTTATTTATATCAACAGTTTCAAAGACTCAGCAACAAGCAATGATGGCTTCTGTTTTTGCTGTAATGATGCCAATGATTTATTTGTCCGGCTTTGCATTTCCTATAGAAAACATGCCACAGTTTTTTCAATATATAACTTATGCAATTCCGTTGAGATACTTCATTACAATTTTAAGAGGTGTTGTTCTAAAAGGAATTGGCATTTCATCATTGTGGGTAGAGACTTTAATTCTGTTTGGAATGGGAGTTTCACTGTTAATTATTAGTTCAATGAGATTTAGTAAAAAAATCGAATAACAGAGTATCAGAATTTTATGAAGTGTTCAATTATTTAAAAAGGTTATTTCAAATTAAACAAAACGCAAACTTTTAATAATACTGATTAAGAGTTTGTAAAATCAAAATAAAAAAAATCAACAAAAACAAAAGGAGTAATAAAATGAAAACTAAGTCAATAATCTTCGCAGCAATGTTGCTATTCTTAAGCACAAATGTGTTTTCGCAATCAGGCAGAGCAGGCAAATTTGGTGTTGGTATAGATGATATAACCTCATCGCCCAATTTGTTGTTCAGGTATTACATTACTGATCAATTCTCGATGAATCTCATAACAGGAGTAAGTCTGGAATTCCCTGGTGAAGATGCGCCACAAGGCACAACAAAACTTGATGGTTATAATCTGCGATTCGGATTAGGTGGTATGTATCACTTTAATGTAGATAAACTTTCACCTTATCTGGGTCTTGAAGCTATTTATGGTATAAAACAGAATGCCGGATTTTATACGGTTGAACCGGATCCCAAAAACAGTGTAAAACTCGGTTTAGTATTGGGTGCAGATTATTTTCTATTTGAAAAATTCAGCCTTGGAATAAAGCAGAATTTAAACTTTGATTTTCAGCTTTCAAGAGATATACCTGTTGAAGAGACCGATATGTTAATAAATACGACTACGCAGTTTACAGCCAGATACTATTTTAATTAAGGTAAAAAGTTCAACTGGTAAGATTTCCGGTTGTTCATTTGAACAGCCGGAAATCATATTTAATCTAAGAAATAACATGATTAAAGGTAGAACCAAATGAAAATAATTTTACAAAATATAATCAAGTTGATCAGAATTAAGTCGCTGAACTTATCATTTTCAAACAGTAAAAGATTATTCAGAAATTCACTTGTTTTAATGATTATAACTGTGCTTTTTTCTACTAATTTGATGGCACAAACTAATTACAGTGAAAATCTACCTTCCGGCTTATCTGATTATTCGACCAAACGGGACACAACCAATTCTATTATACTAAATCAGGTAGAAAAAAATTATTGGCTGCCTGCTGTTGAGGTAGTAGGATTAAATTTAGGGGTTTGGGCAACGCATAGATATCTTACTAAAGAAAGCTGGTCAGCTATTAGCTGGGAATCAATAAAAAATAATTTTAAAAATGGTTTTGAATGGGACGCTGATGGATATTTAATAAATCAATTCTGGCATCCATATCATGGCTCTAACTATTATAATTCAGCAAGATCTAATGGATTGAGTTTCTGGGAATCTGCTCCTTATGCTTTTGGCGGAAGTTTAATGTGGGAATACTTTATGGAAATAGAACCGCCATCATATAATGATATAGTTAACACCCCGGTTACCGGAATAATTCTTGGTGAAATTTCATTTCGTGTTTCCGATTTAATTATTGATGAAAGCTCCACCGGCTTTGAAAGAGTTATAAGAGAATTTTCTTCTACCTTGATTGATCCGATGAAGGGATTTAACCGATTAATAAGAGGAGATATGTGGAAGTCTGGTGTAAAAAATGAAAAGCATAATTTTGATGCTATCATTTCTCTTGGTGCCCACAATGTTTTTTTTAGTAACAATTTAAATGATAGTAAGTCCTATGTTACTATAAGAGCAGATTTGAATTATGGTAATCAGTTTGCAGTAAACGAACACGATGATCCGTTTGATTTTTTTACCCTGCATACCGAAGTTAATTTTACAAAGGGTGATAACATAGTTGGAATTTTTGCTAGTGGCGTAGTATGGGATGGTAAATTAGAACTTTTTGAAAAATCAAAAAACATAATTGGTATTTATAAAGAAGTTGACATTCATATAAATACTATTTACAAGTTATCAGCAACCAGTATTACCGGACAAATCATTAATACTATTCCATTATCTTCTTCAGTCTCACTACAGAATCATGCTGGTCTTTCTGCAATTTTAATGGGCGGCACAAATTCTCAGTATGCAATCGAATATGGAAAGGATTATAACATTGGTCCCGGTGCAAGTGCTAAACTTGGATTTAATTTTAACTTTAAAGACCTGGGCGAGTTCTATTCAAATTATAAAAGATACTGGATTCATACATTAAGCGGTGCAGATAGTGAGCAATTTGTTGGGCTATTAAATATAGGATTGAATTATCAATTAGCGGATAAAACCTTTTTGGGGTTAGACTATTTGCTTTATGAAAGATATGGTGAATATAAAAATTATCCCGACACTCAGGATGCAAACTCAGCTTTAAGATTTTATGTAAAACAAGCTATATAAATTAATTAAATGAAAGAATTATAAGTTGAAAAAATTAGTAAAAATATTAACAGCAGCAATTGCAATAATATTCAGTCTGCTTTCTGTTGTAGAAGGTTTAAAGGTTCTTTTAAAAGTATCAACACCTGATTACATAGTCTTTACACCGTTGTTGATTTACAACATCATTATGGGAGTAATAGGTTTTTATGTCGGTATTCAGATATTCCGGCAACACATAAATTCATTAAGAAATT
>JAVEUY010000005.1:0-24161 GCA_034005315.1 Ignavibacteriaceae bacterium
TACCCGTATAAATTATTATAAACTTCACGGGTCTATAGATTGGACAAAAAATGAAGATAGTGAAATAGAGTTAATAGATGATAATGATATAAAGAACAATCTTAACAGAAGTTTAATAATTTTTGGTGAAGGCAATAAATTTTTGTCTGTCGATCCTTTTTTAACTCTTTCATATGCATTTAAAGAAAAACTTGAAGAAAGAGATTTCTACTTCGTGATAGGTTATAGTTTCTTTGACTCATATATTAATAATTTATTACTCGAAGGTTTAAGAAAGAAAAGTGATTTTAATAAAAAGCTGATAGTTGTTAGTCCTTTTCTAGAAAAAGAGTTTTTAACTTATGAAGAATTAAAATTTCCTTCCGATAAGAAAGAACAGCTTCTTAAGAACAAGTTTATAGATCACATTAAACAAATCCAGCAGAATGAATATTTGAGTGACATCCCCGAATTTAATATTACTGAAATTTCCCCAACAAAAATCCATATCCAATTACAAGAGACAAGTCAATTCTTAAAATTTCTTTTTAGAGAAAATGGATTAGAATATTTCAAAGAACTATTTAATAAAGATATTGAAGGAGTATTTTAAAATAAACAGCAGGTTGTGTAACCATTATCTATAATATTCTTACTTAGTTTGATCTCTTTTTTCATTTTCACACTCTAAAAACATTTTAACTTTTTTATTTGTTGCCAGCAGTAATATACCCGGTATATTAAAATCACTTCAAACTGCTAAATCAAGCATTAGTGGTTTAAATTTATTCTGCAGGTCAGAAATTCCTGAATGGAAACAAAATAAATAAAAAACCATAGTAGTATTTCTGCAACAATAGTCGTTGATTAATTATTAACATTTTTTATGACGTTAATTACTTGAAGTATATACCGGTCATAAGATTCAACCGCATACCTGAAAGAAGATTTTACGATTCTGAGACGACCCATTCGTGGACGTCACATCTGTCCCGGCTTTTCGGAAGCGCACCTGGAAATAAATGTTAATCTCTGTCACTGTACTACTATTTGCTTATAGAGAAAATCTGTGGCAGCTTAGGAAATATAATCTCAATTATTCGAACTCTCTTTTTAGATAGGATTTATTTTCCTATTTTGGAATCAGTTAAAAACCGGAGTAAAAATGGAAAAGAAATTCACTGCTGTTATAAACAAAGAAGGAAAATGGTATGTGGCTTATTGTGTAGAACTGGATGTTGTAAGCCAGGGAAAAACAATTGAAGAGGCTCAGGCAAATCTTAAAGAAGCTGTGGAATTATATCTTGAAAGTTTTGATCCTGAAGATTATCCCGGTTCAGATAGCGAGATAATTCTTTATCCATTTGAAGTAGCTGTAAATGGCTAAGCTTCCGGTTATATCAGCAAAGAATTAATTAAAGCCCTGGAGCGTGATGGATTCCAAATTGTGAGGCAGAAGGGAAGCCACGTTAGTCTTAATAAGGGCGAGTTCAGAACTGTTGTTCCGTTACACTCCGATCTTTCCAAAGGAACATTGCTGGGCATTTTAAAACAGTGTGGTCTTACAAAAGAAAAACTTATCGAACTATTGAAGTAATCATTTTCACAATGAAATAACCATGGTAACCCTGGATTATTTATAAATGAATTTGTAAAAAAACATAAAATACAATACAATGGTTTCTCCAAAGGAGTCCTATGGACAACCGTTTACTCTTATTTAAAACCGATGAATCGGTTTCTACAGAAGTTCGTTTCGCTTTTGTTTCCCCGCGACTGAATCTGCCGTGGCGGAATGGGTTAGATTAATTATTGAGAACTATAAATGTAAAAGTTATAACCCACGGATTTATCCGTGGGCAAAAACTGATATCGCTCAATAATTGCTCGCTGTCAATTCAAATATTTTTTCAAAGACTTGTAAGTGAACTTAAAAATCATATCATTGTGATGCAGATAATACGATAATTAGAATCTCTAATTAACATATTACATCATACGCTTAACAAATCACAAAATTAAAGAGGAGACATATCAATGGAACAAACAACTCAAACCGTAACTTCAATGCCGAGAATCGGCGATAAAGCACCATCTTTCAAAGCAATAACAACTCAGGGCGAAATAAATTTTCCTGCTGATTACTCAGGCAAATGGGCAATCTTATTCAGTCATCCTGCTGATTTTACTCCTGTATGCACATCGGAGTTTATGACTTTCGCAACGATGGAAAAACAATTCAACGAAGCTAACTGCCAGCTTGTAGGACTTTCGGTTGATGGTTTATACAGCCACATTGCATGGCTAAGAACTATCAAAGAAAAAATTGAATATAAGGGGATGAAGAATGTTGAAGTAACTTTTCCGCTTATTGAAGATATATCGATGGAAGTTGCAAACAAATACGGAATGCTTCAGCCAGGTGAAAGCTCAACAAAAGCAGTGCGTGCTGTATTTTTTGTTGACCCGAAAGGAATAATCAGAACAATAATTTATTATCCGTTAAGTCTCGGAAGAAACTTTGATGAGCTTTACAGAGTTCTGATTGCTCTTCAAACAGCAGATGAGTTTAGTATTGCTACTCCGGCTGACTGGAGACCAGGTGATGATGTTATCGTTCCGACAGCAGGTTCCTGCGGAACAGCAAAAGACCGGATGGACGGAAAAGAAAAAGATGTTAAATGCTACGATTGGTTTTTCTGCACAAAACCGATTACAAAAGAAGAAGTGTTAAAGAAAGTATTAAAGAAAAAATAATTCTTTAATAAAAGTATCCAAAGCCTCGTAATATTTGCGGGGCTTTCTTATTTCTAAACCGTTATTTATGTTAAACAACAAATCATTGATTTTATTTATTCAAATGAATTATCCTTTAGAGAGACTTTTTTAAAGTTCTTTGGGATTATTGAATTGATAAGTACAGATAAGCAGTATGATAAATAAAAAAAGAATAAAAGAAGATTATAAGTTAAAAAAACAGCCGGCTGGAATTTTCGCTGTACATAATTTGCACGATAATAAAATGTTCATCGGAACAAGCGAAGATTTACCTTCCGTAATAAGAAGATTTCAATTTACTTTAAAGGTGGAAAGCTTTCCGTTTCAACAGTTAATAGATGACTACAAAAAACACGGAGAGAAAAATTTCGAAATCAAAATTCTTGATGAACTTGAACTGAAAGATGAAACAAAACAGGAAGTAGAAAAAGAATTGAAAATACTGGAAGAGATGTGGATTGAAAAATTAAAAGAAGAGGGAGTTAGTTTTTATAATAAAAAGTAATCTGACTGCAATTGAATTATCTGATAAACGTAAGGTTAATTCAGGTTTCTGAGTTGACTATTTAAATCCAATCATCAAATCAGAGCCGAAAGAAGTATTCTTTCTTTCAATTTTTGAAATGCCTGCTGCTTCAAACCATTCACTGATTTCCTGCTCAGTATAAGTATCGCCATTTGCAGTACCGACCAGCATATTAAGCGAAAACAAAGCACCGCGATAAGGTTTTGTTCTGTCTTCATTCATTATAAAATCACTTATAATTATCATTCCGTTTTTGTTTAGTGAATCAGCACATTTTTTTATAAGTGTTTTATTCTGCTCATAACTGTTTATATGTATAATTGCAGAAAGAAGAATTAAATCATAACCGCATCCAAAATCAGTTGAAAGATAATTACCTTCGATGAAATTAAATTTGTCCAGCAATCCGGCTTCAGCAGCATATTTTTTTGTTAGCGGAATTACAGAAGGCAAATCAAGCACAACTGCATTGATAGAGGGATTGCGTTTTACAATTTCCATTGAGAAAGCTGCAGAACCTCCGCCGACATCAAGCATTGTTTTTATATTTGAAAGGTCAATCATCAAAGCAGTTATTTTTCCCTGGTTGACACCGCGATAGTGCATCGCACCGATAAATGCTTCAGTCCAGTCATCTTTTTCTTCTTTTGTAAGAGCAGGTTTTTGTGATTTACCTTGTTTTACTGATTCTGTCAGATTACTCCACGAGTTCCAGAGATTATTTGAGTGATAGAGATTTCCCATAAAATCGGGATTCCCTTTAATCAGATATTTAGATGCAATATCAGAATTATAAAATCTTTTTTTAATCTTCTTTAACAATCCCATCGAACACAAAGCGTTCATTAATCGATCAGTTGCTTTTGCATCGGCATTGATTTTTTCTGAAACATCTTCAGAAGTCATCATGTGTTTATCAAGCACTGAAAAAATATTTAATTCAATTGCAGTTAGTAATATGCGGCTTTCACGAAAAGCATTAGCTGTTTCGCGGATATCATCGGATGATTTTATCTCTTTCATTTTATAGCCCGATTGTTAAAGAGAAAAATATTAGACTATATAAAGATAGCTAAAGATAACTTTATCTTACGACATTAGGATAGAGCCTGGCAGCGATAGCAGTTAAAATAATCATTGATAAAGTAAGTGCAAAAAAGTCAAAACCGATACCATAAACACTTTGTCCGCCATTAATCATAAAAGCTCTTAGTGCGTCAACTTCATAAGTAAGCGGATTTATATGTGCAATAGCTTTTAACCATTCCGGCATCATCTCAATTGGGTAGATTGCATTGCTTGCAAAGAATAACGGCATAGTCAGAACCTGACCGATGCCCATAAATCTTTCTCTTGTTTTTACAATACAGGCAATGATAAGCGAAAAAGTAGAAAACAAAGATGCGCTGATTATAACGATTAATAAAATTCCTAACAGGTCTAAAGGATTCCAGGAAAGATCAACCTTTAATAAAAATGAGAGGAAGAAAATAATTATTGCCTGAGATACTGCCCTTATTCCCGCCGAAAGTGCTTTTCCTAAAACAAGTGCTGAGCGTGGTGTTGGACTGACCAGAAGTTTATGAACAATTCCAAGATCTCTTTCCCAAATAATTGCAATACCATAAAAGATTGCAACAAACAAAACACTTTGAGCTAGAATTCCGGGAGCCATAAAATCCAGATATGTTAAATCACCTGTTGGTATTGCACGGACGCGAGTAAACACTTCGCCAAATACAAGCATCCATAGTGCAGGCTGAGCTGCTCTTGTAAATAATTCAGTTGGATCATGTTTTAATTTTCTGACTTCTAATTCAGCTATAACAAATATCTTGTTAATTAAGTTTACAACCCGCCTAAACGGATTATATTTTTTAATTACAATAAAATTATCCAAGTCTTTTTGCTGTACTTCTTGTTCTTGATACATCTTTAAAATTTCCGGTTGTCTCTTCTGATTCAATTAATTTGCCGATATAAAATTCATAAACTTCATTTAAGTTTGCATTTTTGTTGCCGATAGATATTTTCAGTTCAGTTGGTGAACCAATTGCAGGAATATTACCTTTGTTTAAGATAGCAACACGGTTACACATTGCATCAGCTTCTTCCATATAATGAGTAGTCAGTAAAATGGTTGTGCCGCTATAGGAAAGCTGTTTTATATAATCCCATACACCTTCACGAGCCAATGGGTCTAATCCCACAGTAGGTTCATCTAAAAAAAGAATTAAAGGATGATGAAGAACAGCTTGTGCGATCTCCAGTCTTCTTATCATTCCGCCTGAATATTGTTTTACAAGTTTATTCGCAGATTCTGAAAGTCCCATAAAATGCAGAGAATCTTTTATCCGTTTTTCTCTTTCGTTGGATGGAATATCATAAAGTTTTGCAAACACAAGAAGGTTTTCATAACCGGTAAGGCTTCCGTCTGCTGAAAGAAGCTGCGGAACATAACCGATTAATCTTCTTACTTTAGAAGCATCTTTACTGACATTAAATCCTCCTATGCTTGCTTTACCCGAGGTTGGCGGAAGAAGTGTTGACAGGATTTTTATTGTTGTGGTTTTACCTGCGCCGTTTGGTCCTACAAGTCCGAATATTTCTCCTTTCTTTATCGAAAAGGAAATAGAATTAACAGCGGTAAAATCTTTAAACTTTTTTGTTAGGTTTTTTACTTCAAGAATATTACTCATTATAAATACTAAATTAAAAATAGTTTTATGATATTAAATAATTATTGATGTCTTATGAAATTAAAATTTACCCGCTATTCTAAATAATCTTACTTTTAAATCTTGTGATTAATGATTCAGCAGTTTAATGACAAAAAATGTATCTCTGAATAAAAACGGAGTAAAATCTTTGCTTAAGTTTGGTTGAACAATTGAAATCAAAAAACTATTTTAAATTAAAGTAAAATTCAGAATTGAAATTATTTATAAAAATCAAAACTTAATGAATAAAGAATATAAACCAATAGCCTGCGGACTTTATGATGAACTTGAACTTCGCGCTTTAAGAAAACAAAAAATTAACATCCTTTTTAGTAATGATAAAAATGAGAATGAATCAATTAATTGCGTTATTACTGATCTGTTCTCTAAAGATAAAACTGAATATCTGAAAACTGATAATGATAGAATTATCAGGCTTGATAACATAATTGAAATGGATAACATTATTTTTAACAAAAACTGTTGAGGTGGATTTATGAATTCTGTTAAAAAAGATTTTTTTTATTTAATATTAACTGCATTTTTATTTTTTACAGCAGATATGTTTTCTCAACAGGTTACAATTCCAAATTATTATATGAACGATGAAGAGCTTTCCAAAGAGCTTTATAAAATTGTTTCGGAGCTTGATCTTGCCGGTGATTTTAATGTTGGTGAAGACGGAACAGAGCAAATCTCATTCGCGGTTATTGATTTAACTTCTGATATACCAAAACTCGGCGGAGTTAATTTTGATAACTTCATTTATCCGGCTTCTGTTTATAAAATGTATGTTGCTGCGGAAATCTTACATCAGATATCAGAAGGGGAATATTCGCTTTATAAAACCTATGTTACAAGTAATCCGAATATGGTTGATAAAACTAGTGAAATAAAAACAGACCCGAGACCATTGCTTAAAGAAGGTGATACGGTAAACGTAAATTATCTTTTGGATTTAATGATTACTCGCAGTGATAATTCAGCATCAAACTGTCTGATTGATATTGCACAAAGAAAAAATATTGATAAGCTTTTGCATTCTTACGGATGGTATGGAAGCGAAGTGACAAGAAAATTTTTAAATCGTAAGTTTGAAGATCCCGGATATGAAAACGTAAGAGGAACAGAAACCTGTGCTTTACACTCTGCCGATTTTATGTATAAAGTTTATACAAATTCACTTGTTAACGAATGGGTTAGTCTGCAGATGAAAACTTTGCTTGGAAGACAATTGGATAAATCAAAACTTGCACAAGGATTGCCGCACAGCGCAATGTTTTATCATAAAACCGGATGGTATTCATACTGGACAAACGATGTTGGAATTGTAATAGACGGAGATGTTAAATATATAATCTCTTGTTTTATGCCGCTTGAAGAGGAATCAGCTTTGCCAAAATTTAAATTGCTTTCAGAGAAAGTTTATGAGCTGATAAAAAGTATAACAAAATAAATCAGCTTATACAAAAAGCTATACATCATAGGATAAATAAGAATAAGAAATCGGGATAATAAATCTGTCTTAACATTTTTGCAGCTTAGAAAAACATTCTGTTAATTCAGATTGGTAGTTACTTTAATTTTCCTTCATTGATTTTACTGTAGCAGCAATTCCGTCTTTATAATCGGTGGGCTGGAAGTTGAATGCTTTCTCAAACTTTGTGCTATCGAATAAAAAGTCATACTCATTCTGATATAACATTTCTATACTTTCTTTTAAGATTGGTATAAAAACCCCAATCATTTGAATCATCCACTTCTTTAGCTCCGTATAATCCGGTTTTACACCAAACTCTTTAGCTGCAAGTTCGATAAACTCTTTTCCTGTTAATACATTTTTGTTTGTTGGCAGATGCCATATCTGATTATAAGCAGTGCTTGTATTTCCTAAAATTGCTGTTGCTTTTGCTGCATCGGGAGTATAAGTCATTGAGTGCTTTTTGTTTGCATCAATAAACCACTGAGCTTTTTTACCTTTTTTAAAATTATCAAATACAGCAACGGTAATAAAACTAAGAGGAGTATTTGGTCCATAGAAATCAGCAGCACGGGCAATTATCGCATCAAAGCCGCCTTTATCAACTACGCTCATAAGCATCTGTGCAATTTTAGCGCGCACTTCTCCTTTTTTGCTTCTTGGATTAACGCGTGTATCTTCTTTTATCCAGCCTTTAACCAAACCATAACTATAAGCATTATCAAAAAACACCAGCTTTGATTTGTGCTCTTTGCATGCATTGATAATATTTTTCATTATCAAGGGCCATTTTTCTGTCCAGATGCTTGTTTTGTATTGCAGCCCGATAGTAAGATAAACAATCTCAGAGCCTTCAACTGCTGTTAAAGTCTGACGTTCATCTGTCAGATCTGCAGCTACAAGCTGATCTGTTGGATTAACAAGCTTTGGATTTCTGCTTACTAATCTTATTTTATCTGTGTATTGTGTAAGGGATTTTGCAAGCCCGGTTCCAATTACACCTGTTGAGCCTAAAATTGTCTGCATAATAATTTGATATTTATTTGCACAAATATTTGTTTTAAAAATGTATCAGGTCTTAATTCATATCACAAAGCTTATAATTTGTGAGAATAATCTCATCAATAAATAAGATAAATATCCTTACTGTTAAATTAATTTATCCATCTGATAGTTTCTTAAAAACAAATATTAACAAAGAATTTATTATCTATTGAATACTCGCATGGTTTTGCTGATTTTTGAACATTGAATTTTTATAATAAAAAATGATAACATTAGCAGATTACGGAGATGTTTGTATTGAAAGGGTTGCAGCATCTTTAAAACAGATTACTGATGATTTCAGAGTTTCTAAAAAAGAATCTGATATCTGTAATTCTGATAAAATTATTTTAGCAGGATGCGGAAGCGCAGTAACAGTTATGAGGAAAATCCAATTGCTTAATCTGTATTCCGTTCTTCGCGTTGTTAAAAAACCTATTCTTGGAATCGGGCTTGGGATGCAGTTAATGTCTGATTATTCAAACGAAGGAAATTTTCCTTGTCTTGGCTTTTTCCCGGGGACAGCAGTTCAGTTTGATCAGTCAATAGATGAATCCAGCTATAAAGGCATGCACCAGATAAATATTTGTAAGTCAAGCGTTCTGTTTAATAATATAGAAGAGAAAGCAGAATTTTATTTTAACAACTCGTATTATTTGCCTAAAAGTGATTTATCAACGTCTGCATATTTTGAAAATGATATTTGCAGTTCATCTATTGAAAACGGGAATGCTTATGCAGTTCAGTTCCATCCGGAAATGTCGGGTGAAGCAGGTTTAAAATTATTGCAGAATTTTATAGAGATGTAAATGACAAATTCAGTTGAAAAACCAAACTCAATTTTTGAAACTGAAATAACAGTACGTCCTGATGATATTGATATGAACAATCATGTTCATAACTCTAAATATCTGGATTACATTCAGACAGCAAGATTTATTCAGATGCGTGATTGTTATAAATTCCCTATGGAAGAATATCTTGAAAGAGGATATACCTGGTTTGCGAGTGAAGTTCACTTAAAATATAAAAGGGAGATGAAGTTTGGTGATATTGCAGTTGTAAAAACTCAGGTTGGCGAGTGGAGCGGTGCTCAGGTTACGATAAATGTTTGGGTTTACAATAAATCTGTAAATAAAATTTGTGTTGAAGGCAAAATACTTTATACACTTGTTTCAACATCATCAGGCAGACCAGCGAGAATTCCGGAAGATGTTATTGAGAGACATAAAATTTAGAACCCGGTATTCTTAAGGTCCTCATCAAACAAATCATTTCTTATTAAGAATTCATAAAAATCATTTTGCTTCGTTACAGATTTTGGCGGAATTGAAAATGAAGCAGCATATTTTCCAATAAGATTATTTGAGTAAAGATTGTAAACTGAAATTTCATTCTGATTTGCGATGATTAAATATTTTTCCGATTGATATAATCTCTTTGGAAAATGCAGATAAAACAATTTACTTTGATAATCATAGATTTTATCCGCTGAACTTATTAACAAAGTATCTTTTATTCTAAAAAGATATTCTTCATTGTTGATATAAATTTCAAAATCTTCTTTTTTTATTATTGGTTTGAAATTACTCAGGTCAATATTCTCAGACACATTAATTGAATTGTTATTCGATAAGGAATCAACAAATAAATTCCAATCTTGTTCGGATGGCAAATTAGCTTTATCAATTGTTTCAATTTTTGATAAATCATCGCTTGTTGAATATAGTTTATATAACTCAATAAACTTTTCGATACCTGTTTGTAGGATTAAGAAATCAGAATAAAGCCCTGAAACAGAATATGAAATTGATGGATCGGTGTTTAGAAAATCATTTCTGTTCAGTAATTCTGCGTAATCTGCAAAACCTGATTTAATAATAAAAATTCCTGTCTCAAGAATAGTATTGTCAGATAATCCGCCGCGTCCTCCAAGTGCAACTGCTAAACCTTCCTGAAAAAACGGGTGAGTAAAAAGAGGCAAATCCCCCAGCTTAAAATTGATAAGAAAATGAACAAGCTCATGATAATGTGTATTATAAGTTGTTACAATGTAATCCTGTGCAAGAATATACATTCCGCGAGTTACAAATCCGGTTAACTTTTGTATTTCGCTTTCATCTTTACACAAATAATAATATATCTTCTTTTGTTTGATTTTATTTATCTGCTCTTCAGAAAACTTCAAAAGATTAAACACCCTGTTAATAAATATTTCAAGCTGTTTGATTGAGTAATCATTAAATAAGGTTTTATCACTTATAAAAAACTTAAAGTGGTCAGATTCTATTGTCTTCCAATTCCGCGAGTAAAAGAAAGGATTGGAAACAATTGATGAGTCTTTCAAATAGTATTTTTTAGAAATGTTTTTAGAAGGAATTGAAATTGTTAATAGGTAATAATCATCTTCAACCGGTTCTATTTTATAATCATACTTCAGGTTTGCATCAATTTTGGGAAATTCATTTGCAATAAAAAATTTGTTATCAATATTTTTATATGAAATTCCAAATCTGTTTGCTGATTCAAATTCTTTTGGCGAAATATATTCGGAGATATCGGGAGAATTAGAAACAAGCAGCCTTGTAATTGTTTCTGATCTTGTATCCGATATACTTTGAGCTAAAGTAATTATAGAAAGGATAAATAATAAAAAGATAGTTTTCATAATCAACCTTTGAAACTGATAATGAAAACTAAAAATTACTTTTTAATTAAAAACGCCCTAAAAAAATCCCAACTGTTCTCTGAACTCTTCGTAAATCCTGTCATTTTTTGGAAGAGCGCCTTCAAACTTGCAAATCTCATTAGCAAATTCATTCGCAAGTTTATTTATAAACGTATTTTCCAGTCCCTGTAAATAACCGATACACAGGATAGCAGCAAAAGCATCGCCGGCGCCGGTTGTATCGATAACTTTAACATCAACACTTGAGTAATCAAATCTTTTACTATTTTCAAAAATCGAAGAGCCGTCTTTTCCTCTGGTTACAGCGATCATATTAATTCCGAAGTTTTCCATTAACTCGTATGCAGCTTTTTCGGTATTATAATCCGATTGTAGAAGCAAATCATTCAGGATGTGCATTTCCTGATAATTTACTTTAATAAAATCCGCTGCTTTTAAAGTAGAGATTAAAATATCCTCATTGTAAAAGTTATTTCTTAAATTAAGATCAACAAAGCATTTTGCTCCGCGGTTAAACAAAGATTGAATAGTGTTTCTGGATACTTCAGACCGTTGTGCAAGTGTTCCGAAATACAGGCAGTCAGTTTCTGAACTTATCAGGTTTTCGTTTTCATCACAAAGCTCTATATAATCAAAAGCTGAATCTGAATCTATGTTAAACTCAGGTTCGCCCTCTTCGTCAATAGTAACATTTGCTTTGCCAGTGGAATGAATATTATCCAGTTGAATGTAATCCAATGAAATGTTTGCGGACCTTAACTCATTTGCTGCCCTATTACCCAAAACATCTTTTCCAACACGACTGATAATATTTCCGCTAGCGGTTAACTTTTTAATGTGGTAAATAAAATTAAGCGGGGCACCACCAAGTTTCTTGTGGTCAGGATAGATATCAAATAATATCTCACCAATAGAAGTTATATTCATAAGACGGGAATTGTTGTTTCCTATAATTTGTTAAACGATTACTGTTTAATATGATAACTAAATAAAAATTTATCAACACAAAACTTCAAAAAAATTAATATTTCCAATAATAATGCCTGAGATTTTTTTAAAAATATCAGAAATATTTATCAAAACAGGCAATTTTTAGAAGGTTCTCAGGTAACTTCTTCCTTTTTTTAATATTTTTTAAAAGCTGAATAACAGCTTGTTTAGTTAGATAAATCCCGAAAATTTAATATTATATTTCTGATAAATAGTTTTACAAAAAATTTATTTTAAAGAAAATCCAAATGCATAAAACTGATTACTCAAAAATTGCCGGCACATACGACAATCGATATAAAGAAAATTATTTATCCAGCATAGACAAATTATTGAAGCAAGTAATCTTTGATAATGGATATAAAATCATTCTTGAGGCAGGCTGTGGAACAGGGAAGTGGATAAAATCTTTTGATGATCTGGGTCTAAAAGTATTTGGTCTTGATTATTCTTTAGATATGTTAAAGATGTTTGACAGAGGTGATTCAAAAGCTCAGATGATTAATACGGATGCTTGCAGCATTCCTGTGAAAGACAATTCGATTGATTTGATTTTTTGTGTAAATGCTATTCATCATTTTCCTGATAAGAAAAAATTTATATCTGAATGTAAAAGAACATTGAAGCAAAACGGAATGATTACCGCTTTTGGGGTTGATCCGTACTGTGATAAGGAGTGGTATGTGTATGATTATTTTGAAAATGTATATCAGAACGATTTAAAAAGATTTCTATCTGTTGATTCAATGAAAACACTCCTGGACAGTGAAGGCTTTAAAGAGATTAATATAGGTATAGCTGAAAAAGTTTTTAATGAACGGATTGGCGATGAAGTTTTTGAAGACCCGTTCCTGGGAAAGAATCATAGTTCCCAGCTTGCAGATATTTCAGATCAGAAATATGAGCAGGGGATAGAAAAAATTAAAACACAGATTAAAAATAACCCTAATACAATTTTCAAAACGTCAGTTGTATTCTATTTGATTAGCGCAAAACAATAAGTTAGAAACCCATCATAAGTAATAAACATATTAACAATAACAGATGGATAATTAATAATACATCTTATAGTAAAGCTGTAGAATAAATTGTTATATGTTTAGCAGCCATTTCTCAGAAAACAAACAATACAGATAAATAATAGAGTTAGTTAAACCGGAATGATTTATGATGATTGCGATTATATCACTATTAATTATTTAAAAGATAATAACTATGAAGAGCATCATCATAAAAGCTTCACTGATTTTAATTATATCCTTTATAAATATCCATGCACAGCCTGAGGGAGATTGGACAGATTATAGAATCAGCATTCCGTTTATTAGAGTAATTGATAAAAGACCCTTATATGAACCAAGCAGATATCAACCTCAGGTTTACCCTCCCGTAACAACTTATCAGGTAAGTGGATATTCATATTTATTGGAAGTAACAATATCAGTTCACAGCAAAAACGAGTGGTTTGATCAGACAGTTCCGGTAGTATTTTTAGCACCGGATAATAAAAGAGAAATATATTACTTTAATCATGAACGGGCTCCGCTAAAAACAAATAATCTATATACGTTTACTTGTGAAATAGCATTAAAAAGTACAGGATATATGCAAGTTGGATTGGTGCGGAAATTTAGCGATTCTCAGGAATTGCAGGAAGTTTATGAAAATGGTTTAGTCCTGCCTTAAGGATTTTAATTTCTTCTCACAATTAAGAACCTGATTTACAGTCCTTCTTTGATATGAAAAGCAGAATGCCTTTATCATTTATTTTCTTTGATATTTGAAGCAATATCAAACCATTCTGAATGGAATATTATTTGACAATGACAAGCAACAAAATAAAGAAGGCATCTTTTCTATGTTCGAATTTAAGTTGACCGAAGAACAAAATATGCTCCGCGAAATGGTTCGGGATTTTACCAACAACGAGATAAAACCAATTGCAGCAAAAATTGATGAAGAAGGACATATCCCTAAAGAGTTAATCAAAAAAATGGCTGAACTCGGATTTCTGGGAATAGCTTTTCCTGAAGAATATGGCGGCGGAGGATTTGGAGAAATTGGATATTGTCTGATGCAGGAAGAAATTGGCAGAGGTTGTATGAGCACTGCAACTTTTATCGGCGCTCATCAATCTATAGGAACAAATGCAATTTTTAACGGTGCAGATGAAGAACAGAGAAAAAAACTTATTCCTCCTTTAGCATCAGGAGAAAAAATTGCAGCCTTTGGATTAACGGAAGCTCAAGCCGGTTCAGATTCTTTTCATCTTAAAACCAAAGCAGATTTAAACGGCAATGAATGGGTAATCAATGGTGAAAAATTATGGATAACAAACGGCGGTATTGCGGATGTTATTTCTTTGTTTGCCAGAACAGAAAAAGGAATCTCTTTGTTTTATGTGGAAACAAACACGCCTGGTTTTAAAACCGGTCCTCCTGAAAAGAAAATGGGAATAAGAGGCAGTGTAACCAACGCATTAAGTTTTGAAAACATGCATATACCAAAAGAAAATCTGATAGGAAAAGATGGCCGCGGATTTATATATGCAATGAAAACTCTTGATGCAGGAAGATTAGGATTAGGAGCTGCATGTCTTGGTGTTTCAAAAGAATTGCTTGAGTTATCTACAAAATATGCAAAAGAGAGAATTCAGTTTGATCAGCCAATTGCGCAGTTTCAGGCAATACAATTTATGCTTGCTGAAATGGCAGTTATGATATACAATATGGAATCTATTGTTTACAGAACAGCCGTTGATTATGATTTGAAGAAAGATATTTCTAGACAATCAGCAATAGTTAAATATTATTGTTCCGAATCGCTTGATAAGATTGTTGATTTTGCAGTTCAGATTCATGGCGGTATGGGTTATTCACAGGAGCTTTCTATCGAAAGAACTTATCGTGACAGCCGTATCAACAGAATTTTTGAAGGAACAAACGAGATTCAAAAAGGAATTATTGCAAGAGAATTAATAAAGAAAAACGGAAAAGTTTAAACTAATTAGTAATACCTGGAGAAAAACAATGCCGGTAAAAAAAACAACAAAGAAAACAGCAGCAGTTAAAGCAAAATCAAAACCTGCAAAACTTTTTTATTATCGCATCTTCTTTGATGATAATGAAAAGAAAAATTATATGAAAAGTATTTTAACTCATAAGCAGGTAGAAAGATATCTTAATGCTTATAAAAAAACTCATCAGAAGTTTCTCAATTCTGAATTTGTTGAATACCTGAAGAAGTATGATAAGAAAACTGAGATGATTGAAATAAGCGATATATCGTACTAATGATACTGTATTCTCGCTTTACATTCCCGGCGGATTGTTTGTGCCTCCTTCAATCTGACCGGGAATTTTTTTTCTGGTTTTAATTTTCACTCGTTCTTAATATATCTAAATTTGTTCAGCAAAAAATAATTTACTTTTTATCAATCTTAATAAAGGCTAATGGTATGAAATCATACATATATTTACTTACCGTTCTGATTTTCATTTCAGCTTCATTTATAACAGCACAGGAAAAAAACAAGGGGGTTTTTACAGAACCAAAACCCGGATACTATTTTGAAGTTAGAAAAATGATAGATGAGTTTAATAATCCTCCGAAAGAAAAACGGGAGACATTTAAACTTGATTTTTCAGGAATTGATTTACCAAAATCAAAAGAAGAGTTTAAATATTTCTGGCATTCTGATCCTGTCAATCAGGGTCAAACAGGTACCTGCTGGTCTTTTTCTGCAACATCATTTTATGAATCAGAAGTTTATCGTCTGACCGGAAAAAAAGTTACACTTTCACCAATGTTTACTGCTTACTGGGAGTATGTTGAAAAGGTAACCGAATTTGTCCGCACTCGCGGTAAATCATTTGTTGGTGAAGGATCTGAAGCAAATGCTGTTACAAGAATATTTAACAAATATGGCGCAGTTCCGCGTGAATCTTACACCGGTTTACTGCCCGGACAAAAAACTTATGATCACAGTAAACTTATTAAAGAGATTAATGGTTTTTTGAATAATGTTAAAGAAACAAATGCGTGGGATGAGAATGAAGTAGTTAGTGTCGTTAAATCAATTCTTAATTATTATATGACAGTACCGCCTACCGAAGTTATTGTTGATGGAAAAAAATATTCACCGAAAGAATATCTTTTAAATTATCTGAAACTTAATCCGGATGACTATGTTGATATTGTTTCTTATCTGCAAAAACCGTATTGGCAGCAGGTTGAATACCAGGTTCCTGATAATTGGTGGCATAGCAAAGATTATTATAATGTTCCGCTTGATGATTTTATGAAGATAATTAAAAATGCAATTAAGAACGGATATACAATGTCTATCGGCGGAGATGTAAGCGAAGCAGGATATGATAGCTGGACAAAATCTGCAGTTGTTCCGACATTTGATATACCTTCAGAATATATTGATGAAAATGCAAGACAATTCCGTTTCAGCAATGAAACAACAACTGATGATCACGGTATTCATTTAGTCGGTTACCAGGAAAAGAACGGAGTTACATGGTTTTTAATTAAGGATTCAGGTTCAGGTTCATTTAATACGGGCGACAAGGGATATTATTTCTATCACGAAGATTATGTTAAACTTAAGATAATGGATTTTATGGTTCATAAAGATGTGTTTAAAGATTACTTTTCAAAATTTAGTAAATAAAGTAGTGGCAAATAGTTGAGATCTTTTATTATCAGTGACGATAAAAATTATGGTCTAATTTGTTTTTGCACCATTCCACAATGAAGCAAATACAACTGATGGTATGAAGGAAACTCCGGAAGAGTATATCTTTTTCTGATTGATGTTTCAAGATATCTTCGGGATTTTAAATCTAATCCCGAAGATTGTATTTTTAATAATTGTTAACTTCTTGTTAAATGCCTGTACTTAATTCTGTGCGGCTGATCTGCTTCAACACCTAATCGCTCTTTTCGTTTTTCTTCATACTCTGTGTAGTTGCCATCAAACCAAACCACTTTACTTTCTCCCTCAAACGCTAAAATATGAGTTGCTATTCTATCCAAAAACCATCTGTCGTGGCTGATAACAAGAACACATCCTGCAAATTTTTCAATTCCTTCTTCAAGTGCACGAAGAGTGTTTACATCAAGATCGTTTGTTGGTTCATCAAGTAAAAGAACATTTGCTCCTTGCTTTAACATCATTGCAAGATGAACACGATTTCTCTCTCCGCCGGAAAGCATACTTACTTTTTTCTGCTGATCTGCACCTGAAAAATTAAACTGTGCAACGTAAGCACGCGAATTTACCTGTCTGTTTCCAAGCATAATTGTATCTTGTTCGTTAGAGATTAATTGCCAGATACTTTTTTCGGGATCAAGCGCATCTCTTGATTGATCAACATAAGACATTTTTACAGTTGAGCCGATTTTAATATTTCCGCTGTCAGGTTTTTCTGAACCCGTAATCATTTTAAACAAGGTTGTTTTTCCTGCACCGTTTGGTCCGATAATTCCGACAACTGCACCCGGCGGAATTGAATAGGTGAGGTCTTCAATTAAAATATTATCACCATAAGATTTTTTTAAATTCTCAATTTCAATAACAATATCTCCCAATCGTTCTGCAACGGGAATGTAAAGCTCAAGTTCTTTCTGTCCCTTTTCTTTTTCATCTTTAAGCAGTTTATCGTAAGCAGTTATCCTTGATTTTGATTTTGCATGCCGTGCTTTCGGACTCATTCTTATCCACTCAAGTTCGCGCTGTAATGTTTTTTGTCTTTGGCTTTCCTGTTTTTCTTCAACACGAAGTTTTTCTTGTTTTTGTTCAAGCCATGATGAATAATTTCCTTTCCACGGAATTCCTTCGCCGCGGTCAAGTTCAAGTATCCAGCCGGCAACATTATCAAGAAAATATCTATCGTGAGTTACAGCGATTACGGTTCCCTCATATTTTTGCAAATGCTGTTCGAGCCACGCAACTGTTTCAGCATCAAGATGATTTGTCGGCTCATCAAGTAAAAGTATATCCGGTTTTTGAAGAAGCAATCTGCAAAGCGCAACTCTTCTTCTTTCACCGCCGGAAAGAACCTCGCACAAAGTTTCGGATGGAGGGCAACGCAAAGCGTCCATTGCCATTTCAAGCCTTGCATCAAGATCCCATCCGCCCATTGCTTCAAGCTTCTCCTGCACTTCACCTTGCTTTTCAAGCAGCATTGTCATTTCATCATCACTCATAGGCTCAGCAAACTTTGCATTTATTTCATCATATTCTTTTAGAAGATCAACAACCTGCTGAACACCTTCCTGCACAATTTCTTTAACTGTTTTGTTATCTTCAAGCTGAGGCTCCTGTTCAAGATAACCGATAGTAAAACCGGGAGAAACAACAGTTTCGCCGTTGAAGTTTTTATCAACACCGGCAAGAATTTTTAACAGTGATGATTTACCAGATCCGTTCAGACCAATAACGCCTATTTTAGCGCCGTAGAAGTATGAAAGGTAAATATCTTTTAACACAGGCTTGTTGTTATAGAATTTACTAACCCCAACCATTGAGTAAATTATTTTATTAGGCTCATTGCTCATTATTTCTCCAAAGTCAAAAGTGTAGTCCACCTCTCAGGTGGACTACACATGATTTTCCTTAATATGGAGTCCACCTTTCAGGTGTCCTCCATTTTTTGCTTTCTTTTTTTTAATGTGTAAAAATAAGGAAAGCTTTTTATAATAATTTATTTTCTGTTTGTAAGATAGCGTACAGATCAGAATAAAAAACCAAAGCTGTGCAATTGTATTAAAATTTTGTAGTGCCCGAACTCCTGTTCGGTCAGAATGAGTAAAGTTATTTTTAGATGAAGTTTAATAAAACCAAACCCAACTCCATTAAGGAATTGGGTTTGTAAAAGTAACATTTTACTTAAGCAGCATCATCTTCTTTGAAGATATATAGTTCCCTGACTGTAATTTGTATATATAAACTCCGCTTGCAAGTTTACTTGCATCAAAATTTATTTCATACCTGCCAGCAGGTTTTTGTTCGTTTACTAATGTTGCCACTTCACTACCAAGTATATCATAAACCTTTAGTGTAACAATTCCATCCTGTGGAATCTGGTAACGAATTATTGTTGTCGGGTTAAATGGATTTGGATAGTTCTGTTCAAGGGAATATATCATAGGAATTTCTAAACCATTAAAACTTATTTTCTGGTAATTATGCTTGTTCAATTCTTCTCCACTGTTCTGTACGTTTCCAAGATAATATTCGGCGCTTCCTTCTACTGCTGTTACTAACCGCAAATAATATTCTCCCGGACTTATTTTACTACAATCTACCATATAGGATACCTTCGCATACTGACTTAAGTTCTCTTTTGTATAGGTTACATTATCTAATATTCCTACAACCAGCCCGCTCTGATTATTAACAAGTTCTACTTTAAAGTTAACCAAATCCGAATCCGTCATCACGGTTTCTGCCAGGCTATCGTTAAGCACATAGTAAAAATCAGTGAAAATAAAATCTGTTGATTGATTAAGATGAAACGGAACTGTTTTAACTATCTCGTTAAGCTCTTCAGCAGAAGTATATAATACTGTGTCGGGCTGCTCAATAAATTTTACTATACTATCTCCTACTATTATATCTCCGACATTAAACAAAAACTCAATTCCGTTTTTAAATACTATTCCTTCTCTTCCATAACTTAGCTCAATCATATCCGTCTTTTTGTTTATTCCGACTTCATCCTGAAAAATCTGATTGAAATTCGTTGTTGTTAATGAAAGCATATACGGAAGATTATCTATTGTAAATACTGTTCCTTTAACATTATCCAGGCTTGTACCATTGGATACCTGGTTCTGCTTTCCATTATGGCTTAACGAATGTGCATTTGTATAGCTGCCATTTACCCTTCTTACCCACTTGCTGTTGTAATTCGGACTGCTTCCTTCACTCCACGTAATTATTGTTTCTTCATACAGTGTGCTGCCTGAAGAATTATTATTTGTAGTTACCGCATTATTACCTGCTTTGAAGAATGAACTCCAACTACCGTTGTTACCTCTTCTTACAACAACTTTTGATGATGACTCTTCAACCACACCCGATTTATTAAGCCCTTCGCCCGGATCTAATGTGTAATTATATCCAATCCAGCTTACTACCGGGAAACCATTTTTTGCTATGCTTACCGACGGTGAATAACTGTTGGTGTATCAGCTGCCTGTGGAAACTACACTATAGTCTTTATATCGCCAGGACACAGATTGGTTATATCCCAGAATATATCTTATACCCAGTGCGTGCTGCCAGGCTAAATATATCACACCTCCACTTCCGGCAATACTTGGGTCACTTGACTGTGAGGTTGTATTTGGCACTAAATCTTCATTTTCCCACTGCCAGCTACCACCGGAAAGCCATTTTGTTTTTTGATAGAGACCATCTGTTGTGTTTTTTCTATATGCTACATAGAGCAGAATACTATTATATGCAATAACAGGCTTTGCATTACCAAAATATGAGTGTGAGTATTCTACGACTAACTCTTCACTATCCCATTGATATCCACCCGTACTGGGAACATAAGTTTTAAGGAATACTGCAGCTTCCGGAGTTATTGTTGGCTCGGTAGTTTCGTAAACTATTTTTATCGTATTACCCTCATAATCAATAGATGGATTTTTTGAATTAGCTTCTATCATCTCATCCTTCGACCAGGCACCCTGAAAATTTGTAGTTAAGCTGTGCGTGTACCATATCTCGCCAAGTGATTCGTAACAGAGATGGTAAATTCCATTATCTGTACGAACCAGCTTACGCTGGCTGCCGCTGCTTATTCCGTTCTGGTCATTGCTCATTAGTTGTCCTTTAAGTATTGCTGTTGCAGTTGCATTTGTAGAATTAAACACAACGCCTGTTTGCCTTGCGTACTCGTTCTGGAAAGTAACCCCGCCATCATTTTTCCATTTGTACGGAAAGAACTTTCTGTTTTGTCCGTTAACTGAAATTGTCTGCTCTGTTGGCATACCGATTTTGTAGTAAGTTGGTGTTTGTGAGGGATCTTGTCCCAGGAAGACGCCTTTGTATTGACTACCGGTTGATGGATAAAACGGTGATGAGCGTTCGTAAAATATTGCATCATTCATTCCTCTGTTCCGCATATAATATCCGCCTTGCGGATTAGGAAATAATGGATCGGGGTAATCTATAAACCACGGATCCCGGAATTCTATTTGCCCATTCTCAATTGTAGTTCCTTCCAAAGAGTTTTTGATTGTTATGCCGAAATGGGCTAGTGCAAATTGAGAGGTTAATGTTGCTCCTGAATAACTTTCATCAATAACAAAACTTTTATGATTGGTAACATCAGAAATTAAGTGATCTCCTCTTTTCCATAGATTATACTTTTGACTGCTGATCAATTTCTGAGAGCCTTGAAGCGTCCTTGTAGAATTAAGATTCCAGTCAAATGTTTTTGGTACAATGTATTTATCAAATTTACTTGTTGTAGAATTCCAGTAACCAACGGAATCAACACTTGAGTTGTTTGATAATTTTTGATCAATAATAACGGGGATATCCGGATACCTGAAAACAATACGAAGTTTTACTGTGGAATTCTTTACATACCAGACGGAATCATAAGAGGTTTCATGCTGATAACGTATTCCTAATACAAATTTATCTGAAGATAGAGCTTGCTGGATTGTATAAACCATAGAACTACCAGGGTCATAAGTTGCTTCAAAGACACCCTGTAAACCTTCCTGAAAGCTCTCAATCCTTTTAAAAGGATCCTCTGAGTTTTCCCATAATGTATTAAGATTATTCTGAGCACCACTTTGTAAATCGTTTATGCTGTTATAGAACGCAGCAATAAACGGATGATTTCCTGAAATAAGCATACGATATTCGTAGCGTAATTGTACTGTATCAATTATTACATTATCAGGAATTAAATCATTCGTGATATTCCATTGATAAAATGACCTCGCATAATAGGTCGTTCCACCTAATACATATCTGCCTACCTCTATTTCTGATGATATATCACTAAGCCCTGATGAGGTAGGATTTGAAGAAGATGCTTTTGTCAGATCTCTCCTGTAGTTTGACGTTGACCAGTCGTAAACGCCATAGGTTTGTGCTAAAAGAGGCATTTCTGCTAAAAGCAGTATGGTTGTAACGGCGATTAAAATAAAAATACGTTTCATTATTTTTTCCTTTCGAATTTTGAATTTTGGTATTAATTATTTAACTATTGCCGGCAATTAAAAAGGCGTATTTACCCTTATAATGAAAGGGTTTATAACTTGACTTGCCGATTTACTTGCCGTTTAATCTGCGGGTGGCGCTGCAACGTCACCCGTAGTTATATAAATTTTATCATATCTTACCTCCTTTCAGTTTCGCTTTCCGATTACTATCAGTGCCCTGCCACTTTCTGAGCCAACCGCCACCATCATATTTCCTTTGACAACGATTCTCCCGAAGGCCCCACTGGTAGATGAAATCTCATCGAGGTAGTTGTGCCAGGATAGTCCGTTGAAATGAGCAATCTCTAAAAAACTTCCTGCTGCAAATACATCGTTGATATCGCTTCCCCTTGTTCCATAACCTACATAATTAGTTACAACACCCGGCAAATAACGATTCCAGATAGAATCGCTTAAGAAATGTTTGTAATGAATTCCTGCTCCAGCTATATAATATTTGCTTCCCGATTTAAACCATATACCCCCAACATCCCAAGATAAACCGTTATTAATTTCTTCTGTTACTGAACTGCCATCAATACGCAGCACTTTGCTTCCGTTATTAATGGCAACTTCTGCAGCTACTGCAAGTATTTCATACGTACTTGTTCTGATATTAAAATCTCCCCAAATATCACGTATTGGTAAATCTGTTCCGCTTTCTATTCGTCGCCACTGGCTTCCGTTGTAGAAAACAATACTTCCATTATTACCTACAACATATAAATTACTGTTACTGCTTCCCCAAATTTTATTAACCAAAGATGGAAATACTGTTGAAATATCTATTGGAATATATTTTGTACCGTTCCAGTGAATTAAGTTTCCTATTCCAAACCAGATATCATCTGCATTAAAAGCAAATATTGCATAAATAGGATTGTAAAATGAATCACCTTGAAATATGTATGGTATTCTTAGTAACTCCCACTGACCTCCATTCCAATGAGTAGCATTGTACATAGTGTAGCCATTTTCACTTGTATCTGTTATCATTATTTCTCCCACCGCCCAGATATTGTTTTCATTTATTATAGCTACATCGTAAAGTGAGCTGCTGCCTGCTGTACCTCCAAATGTGAAAGTTTCAAATGTAAAGTTGTGGCTTGTTGTGTCAAGCGTAGTAACGCATAGCTCGTTGCTTGCATTGTTGTATCCCATAGGGACAGGCTGCTGCATTGCTGCAAGAATTTTATATGTTTGGTTTGGCAGGAGAGAATCTATGTAAAGTAACGTGTCTTGAGTATTGAGTACATAGGTTTGAGAAGTTGAATCGTTATTTGGGTTATATTGTTTTAGTGTTATTGTTGCTGGCAGTTGCAGGTTGGTTGTTTTTAATGTTATCCAGGCTTCAGTGCAGGAAACATCTTCAAGCTTTAGTTCAAGCGTTGGTTTTTCGCCATCCGGTGGTGGCGGCTCGGTTGTGTTGCAGGAAGTAAAGCTAACGAAAGACAATAAAGAGAAAACAAAGCAAATATTTATTTTCATATAATACCCCTTGGCACAGAATAATTTATTAAATAGTTATTTTATAGAAAATTAACGGAATAGAAACACAAAAGAAACAGATATTTCCTATCCCTGAAAATTTCAGATAAATATTATGCCGCAATAGAGTAAAAGAAAGTTTAATAATTTTTTTCAAATTTACCCTCATAAAAATTTTTATAAAACAGTCTGTCCTGTCAGATAGTAATTAAAGCAGCA
>JAVEUY010000255.1:0-4962 GCA_034005315.1 Ignavibacteriaceae bacterium
TCAAGTGCATCTCTTACGGCTTTATCCATTGATTGAAAAGATTTCTGAAGATGTGTTTCAGTTATCTCAAATATTTTTCGTTCTGCATCATCAAGAATTTCAAATGCATCAAGATTTGCTTCGTATGCATTTTGTGCTATCTGATGTGATGATGTTATAAGCCCGCGCAATATTTGTTTTTCAACTAACTGTTTGCAGTGAAATTCAATATTAGCTGCTGAGGAAATATCCTGCGATAGTTTGCTCAGATATACTGCTCCGCCTATCTCTTCAACCTGGTTACGCTTCTTCAATTCTTCATAAACTGTAACAGTATCAATCGGCTCTTTAGATTCAAATAAAGATATCATAGCTTCAAAAATCAATTGATGCTCGCGTAAATAAAAACTATCCTTTGTAAGCAGCTCAAGTGTTTTTGATACAGATTCACTTTCAATAAGCATCGCACCAAGAACAGCAGCTTCAATTTCCGGTGCTGATGGCGGTCTTACTGCATTTTGTGTAAATGAAGAGCTTTTTGTTGTTTTAGTATTTGTTTTTGCTTTTGCCATTTTAATATTTTATCAAATAAAAAAGGGAAGTAAAGGTATAATCAAAGTGAATGAATTTCAAGCGTAACCAATCAAATAATTTAAAACTCTGTTTTTTAACATTTATAACAAGTGGAAACCAAAAGATAATCCAATACCTTAATACCCTGATTTTTTTAATAGAGATGCAGCGCCCTTTAACAAAACAGCAACTTCATATTCAGTTAAATTATATCTCAACTCAAATCCGGCTCCGGGAACAAAATTTATTTCTGTTCTCAAATCATCTGAATTATTTTAACTGATAATTTCATCATAAAGCTTTCTGAATTTCTGCACATCAGTCCAACAGTCTTTTTTCCAGTTTGGATTTCTTAATAAAGCAGCCGGATGGAAAGTAACCATTACCTTGATTCCATTATAGTCAAAAACCTGTCCGCGTAATGAAGTTAAACTATCTTTTTTTCCTAATAAACCTTTTGCAGCGGTTAAGCCTAAACATAAAATCAGTTTTGGTTTAATTAGTTCAATTTGTTTGTTTAAATATGGTATGCACGCATCCATTTCATCGGGTAAAGGAGCGCGGTTATTTGGCGGGCGGCACTTTACAATGTTGGCAATATAAACTTCTTCCCTGCTGAATTTAATCGCTTTAAGAATATCGGTTAAAAGCTGTCCTGCTCTTCCGACAAAAGGTAAACCTTGTTTGTCCTCTTCTGCACCGGGTCCTTCACCAATAACCATTACATCAGCATTTGGATTTCCGGAACCAAAAACAAAATTAGTTCTGCCTTTATGCAATGCACATTTTGTACAATTGCTGATCATTTTATTTAATTGTTCAAGTGATTCGGCATTTTTCCAGTCAGATTTTGAATCATTAAACAATTGTACGGATTTCTGAAGCGGTTCTTTAACAACAGTATTTTTTTTTGCAGGCTGGATATACTCTTTTTGCTGCTGCGGAAGTTTTTCGGATTTATTTTCAATTATTTTTTCTTCAAAAAGATCATCACCAAAAATATCCCTCTGGTCTTTAAGGGCTTCAATTATTTTTTTCTTTGATAAATCCATTAGAAATTTGAAAATAGTAAAGTGATAAATCTGATAGTTAATTTTAAATAAAAAAGAAATGTCATCCCGCTGATGCAGAATGACATTACATCACATTTAAAACCAGGTTTTATTTTTTGTACTTAAATTTTATCTGACCGTCAAGCAATTCATTAAGCGCCTGAAGATGGGGTTTTGGTCTTTTTTCATATTCAAGAGCCATCTTTAACTGAGCCGGATTAGTTACGTCTTCAGCTTCATCATCGCTGCCGGTAGCAGGAATTGTATTTAGAAGAGCATTAAACTCAATTTTATTTTCTGAGTTTATTTGTCTTGCTCTTCTTGCGGCAACAATAATAGCTTCGTAAACATTTTCAGCACGCTCATCAATTTCTCTTAAATCAATCGGTGTTAGGTTCATTCTTATCTCTCCTTACTTAATATTTCTTTAATTAAACTCTTAACGTTGTTACAAACTTTATTTAAATCATCATTAATAAAAATATAATCAAATTTATCCTTGTAACTCAATTCCATTTTTGCTCTATCAATTCTTTTTTGCAGATCTTCTTCATTTTCAGTTTTACGGTTTTTAAGCCGTTTAATCAATTCTTCAAAAGAAGGCGGATCAATATAAATCAAATAGCTGTTATCTGGATAGTCTTTTTTTAGTGAAAGTGCTCCTTTAACATCAACTTCAAACAGTACGGATTTACCTGCTGCAATATTATCATCAATAAAATTTTTTAAGGTGCCGTAATAATAATCGTAAAATCTTTCCCACTCAATAAACTCATTATTCTTAATCCTTCGTTCAAACTCTTTATCATCAACAAAAAAATAATCTACACCGTCAACTTCATTTTTTCTTTTAGGTCGTGATGTAACAGAAACAGAAAATATGATTTCCGGAAAATCTTTTAATACCTGTTTAACAACAGAAGTTTTTCCACCTCCGCTCGGAGATGAAACTGCAATTATCTTTCCTGTTTTCTTCAACCTTATTCAATGTTTTGTATTTGTTCTCTGATACGCTCAATCTCTTCTTTGATGTAAACCGAACTATGCGAAATTGATGTTGAAAGCGTTTTGGCTGAAATTGTATTTGCCTCACGATTCATCTCCTGGCATAAAAAATTTAATTTTCTTCCGGGGTCATCATCTTTATTCATGCTATCAAGAAAAAATTTAATATGGCTTTTCAGTCTTACACATTCTTCAGTGATATCAGCACGTTCAGCAATCAGCGCAAGTTCAGTCTCAAGTCTGTCGTTATTGATATTTTCATTTCCATCCAAAAGATTTTTAATCTTCTCTTTATACTTTACCAAATGCTCACTTACTTCCGATCCGGTTTGTTCTTCTATAGAAGCAAGATATTTGCTGATTGATTTTATTCTTTTCTTTAAATCTTTTTCAAGTTCGCTGCCTTCATCTTTTTTCATTTTTATAAGTGAATCAAGCGAGGCATTTATAGAACTCTTAACAATTTCAAAATCTTTTTCAGATATTTCTTCGAGAGGAGCAATTAAAATATCTTTACTCATCAGGATATGATCTAGCTTGATTTTATCTGATAACCTGGCAGTTTTTTTTATTTTTTTAATTAGTGTCAGGTAATCTTTCAGTTTTTCTTCGTTGAAGGAAACAGCATCATCTTCAGATCCGTTTTTCTTAATCTGGATATTAAGATTAAGCTTACCCCTTTTGATTTTAGATTTTACCAGTTCTCTTATTTCATATTCCTTAGTTGCCAGAACCTGCGGATATTTGATAAATACTTCGAGGTATCTGCTATTTATACTTTTAACTTCGGTATCAGCATTCCACTTTCCATTTGAAGCAGTGCCTTTACCATAGCCGGTCATACTTAAAATCATAATAATCTTTAATAAAAGGGGTTGAAAGATAGCGATTTAAAGAATTTTATAAAAGAATAGATTTTCAAAAAAATTCAGATAAAAGCTTAAAAAGCTTCGCCAATACCAAACTGGATTGATAAATTATCCCACAAATTTTTCTTAAATATCATCCTTTGATCTGAGGGGTCATAAAACCTGGTTCCAAAATCCAATCTGAACGGTGCAATCGGGGTATAGACTCTGATTCCAAGTCCGACAGCTACAGCAATATCCTTTAATTGTATTTCTTTCCAGCCGTTCCAGGTATTGCCATAATCTGCAAAAACAGCATAGCCCAAAAAATCATTTAACTTTTGTCTTAGTTCAAACGAGCCTTCAAACCAGGTAGTACCTCCGCGGAAATCCTGAGTATTGGTTGTATATCCTGCATAGTTTATTTTGTTAGTCGGAATCAATTCCCGTGCTTTCCATCCTCTGATCGAATTGCTTCCGCCGGCATAGAAAGTTTTATTTGGCGGAATTAATTCTTCTGATGTGAAATCTTCATTATGTGATGAAGTAATCGGCTGTGCGTAACCGATTCTGATTTTACCGGCAAACACTGTCATCTTATTACTGGTAACAGAAATGTAAGATGACATTCCCGTTTGGATTCTGTAGAAATAGGTAGTGCCGATTGATGCAGTATCATTCAATTGAATCTCAGTATTATTTAAATATTCAGTAAAACGATATTCTGTACGCGAGTAAAATAATTCGGGTGTGATAAAAAAGAAATTTCCTTTTGTCGGGAAAAGTATATCATCTGTTTTTGAAGAACCTAATTCTATACCAATACCCGGAGTAAAACTTGCAACTTTAATTGATATTTCATTTTGTGATGTCAAAGGCAGAAATTTTGCTTTTCTTTCAGCAATATCAAATCCGATAAAGGGTCTTAATAAAGTAATAAAAGTATAATAAGGCATTTCAAAATCAAATCTTTGTGTACCGCCGTAAGTTTTTTCATCCTGTGGAATTGTCTGCGATCTTAAATATAACTCAGTTGATGTTAGTATCGGTTGTCCAAATAAAAAAGGCTGTTCCATTTTCAGATTAAGATCAAGAATACCATGGCTTGAATCAAAAATTTTATTGAAATCATAATTCGTAACATCTAACAGTCTGAAGGATGTTGATATGTTCAGTTTTCTTGCATCACCAAAAAAGTTTTTACGGGTATAGCTTATTCCCAAACCTGCATTAAATGTATTGAACTCGTTATCAGCTTTAACTTCAGGCGCTAATTGATTTAGTGAAGTTATAACGGTATTAATTTCAATCGGAATCGTTTTATTAACAGTATCTGAAATTAACGGATTTATATCAAGCGAAGAAAATAATTCTGTTTTTAATAATCTTAGTTCGCTTCTGTCAATCTGTGCCTGATCGTAATTTTTGCCCGGTTTAAGGTCAGCAATTTCCTCAATAAGCTTGTTGCTTATTTGCTCAATTGATTTGCCTGTTTTGTTAATAAT
>JAVEUY010000256.1:0-4944 GCA_034005315.1 Ignavibacteriaceae bacterium
TATTTGAAAATTTTTAATAAAATTTGTTGTTTAATTATTTGTAATAATAATTCTTTTTTATAATCTTAAAGCCGAGAATTAGAATCATCCAGATTCTAATAAATAAGTAACAAATAACCTATAATAAGGAGTTGTTTATGTTCAGATCTTTTTCTTTTCTCTTTCTGCTTTGTGCAATTAACATTGTGATGTTTGCACAAAACTCACCTACTTTATTTGGTGAAACAAAACCATTCATCTTTACTCCAACAGATGCTGTTCTGTATGATCAGATGAGTGGTGTTGGAACAAATTCTTTAACATCACAAAATTTTGAAGCTTCCAACGATGCTTATGATAATCAGGCAGCAGATGATTTTGTAGTGCCTTCAGGTTTCACCTGGTCAATTACTTCGATGGATGTTCTTGGTGCATATTATAATGGCACAGGACCAGTAGCTTCTGCAAATGTATGGTTCTATGCAAACAATGGTACTTTACCAGGTAGTGTAGTTGCACAGGCTTTAAATGTTGTTCCTTCTGATGGTGCAGCAACAGGTAATTTAACAATTACATTCGCAACTCCGGTAGAGTTGACTGAAGGTACTTACTGGGTATCACTTCAGGCAAATATGGATTTTGCAAATGGTGGACAATTTGGCTGGACAGAACATACTCAAGTTGGTAGTCCTTCCGTTTGGCAAAATCCGGGTGGTGGTTTTGGTACTTCCTGTGCAAGCTGGGCTCCCAGAGTAGCTACCTGTGGAGTTGGTGATGCCCCTTATTTTGATATGGCTTTCAGATTAAATGGAAATGCTATTGTTCCTGTTGAATTAACAAGCTTTACTGCAAGTGTAATTGATGGAAATGTAACATTAAACTGGTCAACTGCAACTGAAATCAATAATCGCGGTTTTGAAGTTGAAAGAAAATTTAATGGAAGTGATTTTGCTACTGTTAGTTTTATTAACGGTAATGGAACTACAACTGCAATTCATAACTATTCTTTTACTGATTATAATTTAATTGAAGGAAATTATTCTTACAGATTAAAACAAGTTGATTTTAACGGTCAATCTGAGTATTCAAAGACTATTAACGTTGAAGTTACTACTCCTGTTGAATTTAATCTTGCTCAGAATTTCCCGAATCCATTCAACCCATCAACTAAAATTTCTTTTGGATTAGCAGTTGATTCAAAAGTTAAATTAAGTGTTTACAATTTATTAGGCGAGCAAGTTGCACAGTTACTTAATAGTAATTTAACTGCCGGTAATCATAATGTTTCCTTTAATGCTTCTAATTTAAATAGCGGTGTTTACTTCTATAGAATAGATGCAGCAGGAATTGATGGTCAGAATTTCAGCTCAGTTAAGAAAATGATACTTACAAAATAAAATATTAGTTAGCTGATAAAAAAAAGCCCCGAAAGTTTCGGGGCTTTTTTATTGGGCAATAAGTTTTAACTATTTAACAATCTTTCCGGCTTTTAATTCTGAACTAATCCTTTTCAGCTTGTATATTTTATCAATTGACTCCATCATTCCTTTTGAATGCACAGATACTGCCCTGTTTTGTTCAGTTGTATAAATAAAACTGCTTGGCAGACTTTCGATATTTCCATCAAATGCCAAACCTACAATCTCTGCTTTCTGATTAATTACAGGACTGCCGGAATTACCTCCAACTATATCATTTGTTGATACAAAATTAAGTGGAGTTGAAAGATCAAACTCTGCCGGCGGATTCATCCATCTATCAGGTAAATTCCAGGGAAATTTTCCTTCTTGTCCATAAAACCTATCATATAAACCATAATATGTTGTAAAAGGCTGTGCTGTTGTTCCGTTGTATGGATATCCTTTTACAACTCCATCTGCTATTCTTAAAGTAAATGTTGCATCAGGCGGAATAGAAGTGCCATACACAGCAAATGCAGCTTCTCCTAATTTCTGAGAATATGAAGATTCAACCTCAGTTAATTCTTTACTTTTTACACTGTATTCATCAGCTTTTTCTTTTGTATTGCGCAGTAAATAAATAAACGGATCATCGGAGTTTAATACTGCATCTGGACCTTTATCTAATAATGCTTTTACTTTATTTAAATCAGTAACTATTGAATTACTAAGAATATATTTTACAGCTTCCTGACCTTTCTTTCCGCCTGTAAATTTTTTAACAACAAGATCATCACTTCCAAAAGCATCTTCTAATGTTTTAACTTTTTCAGCTAAAAGAGTGTTGTTCATATCATAATCAAAATCTTCAGGTATCAGAGATTCCAGAGTTTGATTTAGTTCTTCGCCGACATATAGTTCGTTTCTTTCTGCTTCGGGCTTCTTCAATTCATCAGCTATATCAATTATTTGATCAGCAATAAAAAAATACTGAGGAGTTGTAAACCTGTTCATTGTTAATGCAAAGTTCTTAACAGAAATATCTTTAAGCTGTTTACGGATATCAGAAATTTTATCCCATAGACCGCTATATTTTTGCTTTAATTCAGGATCAGCATCAACAGCATTTCTGAAATTCTTTTCGAAGTCTCTTTTTCTTTGCATTAATTCCGGGTCTCTTAATCCTTTAAGAGTTCCATTAATTACCTTAAGTGAATTTTCAAAACCAAAAATTCTGTCTTCAAGTTCAGCTTTACGGCTGGGATCTTTTTTCAACATATCTTTGTACATATTTGTAAGTGACGACAGCAGCCCGACAGTTCTTGGGTATTGAATATCTCTGGCAAATTCTAACTGAGCAACAGTGTTAAGTCTGTTTGTACTGCCGGGATTACCGACAACAAAAACCGGTTCATCAACTGCTGCACCATTTTCACTCCACTTAAAATAATTATCAGTTTTAAGCGGATTACCGTCCTCATCATAAACTCTGAAGAAAGAACAATCAAGATTAAATCTTGGATATGTAAAATTATCCGGGTCACCGCCGAAAAATCCCAATTGATCTTCCGGAGCTAAAACTAATCGTACATCAGTATATCTTTTATAACCATAAAGAGAATATCTGCCGCCATTGTATAAAGGAGTTACAGAAACTGTAAGTCCTGAAGCAGAAGCTTCTCTTTGTTCTATTTTATCAATAATCTCTTTTTCAATTTTAGTACGTTCTTCATCTGTTTTACCTTCATTCATCGCATCAATTACTTCATCGGTTACATCTTTAAATAAAACAAGCTGATCTACAAATAAACCAGGCACAGGTCTTTCATCCTGCAGTGTTTCTGCAATAAAACCATTTGCATGAAGATCCTCACCTTCTCTGTTTACCTGGGTTATACTTTGTCTGGCACAATGATGATTTGTCATTACTAAACCATCAGCAGAAACAAAAGAAGCAGAGCAATAATTAGCAAATCTTAATGCTGACATTCTAACATGTTCAAACCAGTCATTATCAGGTATAAAGTTATAAGTTTGATCAAAATAATTAAGAGGCGGATATTCAAACGTCCACATTCTTCCGGTATCAAATTTACCGGCTTTAACTGTATCAAGATTTATCCAGTTTACATCCTGAGCAAAAGATGATACTTGAATAATCAAACTAAAAAGTACAATAAAAATTGCTAACCTTTTGGTCAGCATTTCAAAAAAGATATTCATACTACACCTTATAATAATTATAGATATTAACTAAAAAGCAATTTCAAAATTAAATAAAAAATCCTTTTATGTACCAAACAAATTATGAATGGTAACATAAAAGGATAAATTGATAATAAGATTCTGGTTTAACCAAAATCTGAATAATAAAGCTTCTGCTAAATGTATGAATCCGGCTGATAAAGCGGTTCAATCTCCCATTCATCTTCAATTGTTCCAATGCAATGAGAGCATTTAGGAACTGTAAAAACAACTTTTTCCTCGTTGGGTGCCGCTCTTACAAAATTTAATATAGTTCTGCAGCTTGTACATTGAACAATATGCGAAGTATGAACTTTCCGGCTGCAGTCAGGACAAATAAAACCAAGATCACCTGGTTTTTCATCAGGATGAACCAGAAAAATTGAGTTGCATCTTGTATTATTACATTTAGCGAAGTGCCACTTAATAGTATCAGAAGTTTCGATAACTATCTCCATAAAATTAGTTGGTCAAATGTAACTAGTGATTATCAAAAAATCCATTGAAAAATAAATATCTATAATTTTTTTTAGCGCAGTTTAAGCTATTTTCTTAAATTGCACAGCGAAATATCAAGGTTTCTTTTATTAAAAACACCATATATTTTTAGTACTATTTCTTAATTTATTAAAGGACTGGAAATGGATAAGTTAAATTGTTTTAAAGCATACGATATCAGAGGTAAAGTTCCATCTGAGTTAAACCCGGAACTTGCTTATAAAATAGGAAGAACTTTTGCAAAATATATTAGCGCAAAAAAAGTTATTGTAGGCTATGATGTGCGATACTCTTCACTGGATTTATGCAAGTCACTTAATGATGGTTTAACTGATGCAGGCTCTGATGTTGTAAATATTGGATTATGCGGAACCGAAATGATTTATTTTTCCACTCCATACTTAAATGCTGATGGCGGAATTATGATAACTGCAAGCCATAATCCACCTGAATATAACGGAATGAAATTCGTAAAAAGAGATTCTGTTCCGGTTGGATATGATTCCGGCTTAAATGTAATTGAACAAATGGTACTTAAAAATGATTTGGGAGAAAAATCCGCTTCTAAAGGTAAGGTTGAAGAACTTGATGTTATGAATGCTTTTATCGATAATCTCTCAAAGTTTTATGACCCGAAAAAAATCAAACCGTTTAAAGTAGTAGTCAATGCAGGTAATGGATGTGCAGGATTAGCTTTAGATGCTATTGAATCCCGATTACCAATAAAAATGATAAAGCTTTTTAATTATCCTGATTCTCACTTTCCAAACGGAGTCCCAAATCCTCTTTTGGTTGAAAACAGAAAACCAACTATTGATGCAGT
>JAVEUY010000257.1:0-4943 GCA_034005315.1 Ignavibacteriaceae bacterium
TGCCCTTCAAGTGATTCTATAAGTGCTGTTTCTTCACCGCATACATAAGCACCGGAGCCTAATCTTATTGAAATATCAAAAGAAAAATCTGTTCCGAGTATGCCATCGCCTAAAAGATTATCTTCTCTCATATTGGCAAGATAATTTTCCAGTTGCTCAAACATATACTCATATTCTGCACGAAGATAAACTATTCCTGTTTGTGCACCGATTGTATATCCGCCTACTATCATTCCTTCAAAAACCAACTGCGGATATTCCATTAAAAGCACACGGTCTTTAAATGTTCCGGGTTCACCTTCATCGGCGTTACATACAATAAATTTTTTATCAGCTTTAGCAGCAGCAGTTAACATCCATTTGGTAGAAGTTGGAAAACCTGCTCCGCCTCTGCCTTTTAAACCTGAATCTTTAATCTCAAAAAGAATATCTTCTCTTTTCTGCTTAACTGCTTTTTTAATCGCATCTCCTCTTTTGTATGGAGAAAACAAAACAGGACCGGTTCTTTCGGTTTTAATAATACTATTTTCTAATTGTGTTTTCATTTCTCCTCCCTACTTAATTTCATTAAGAATATTAACAGCTCTTTCGGGATCGAGTTTTGTATAAACACGATCGTTAACAATCATTGCCGGTCCCTGATCGCACATACCGATGCAGTTTGTAAACTCAAGTGTTATACGGTTATCCTTTGTTGTTTCGCCAAACATAATTCCCAGTTCACGTTCAATTGCCTGAACGATTTTTGATTTGTTAGCCATATCGCAGGATATAGTCTGACATAATCTTACAATATTTCTTCCTGTTGGTTTAAAGTGAAGAAAAGTATAAAAAGATATCACGCTAAAAACTTCAACAGGGTGGATATCAAGTAATCTTGCAACTTCCTGTTGTGCAAAATCATTGATATAGCTATGCTTTCTCTGGATTGCCTGAAGCACAGGCATAAGAGATGACCTGTCGTTTCCGTATTTATTTACGTAGCCCTCAATCTCTTCGGAGAGAGCATTTTTTTCTACTACAAGCATTTACTCTACTCCTTTAAATGAATTGCTAAAAGTTTTTCTACTTTATCAACCAGAGTTTCGGGTGATATTGGTTTTTCCACAAAGTCATCAACAGGAACCATTTCACTGGCTCCGAATTCCATTCCCAATGATTTTGAAACAGAGGTGTACATAATTATTGGTGTGTCGATATTCATTTTGCGGAATTTTTGAGCTAAGAAAAATCCGTCATCAGGTTCAATCATCATTACATCCAGAATTATCAGATCCGGATTTTGTTCCATAACGATTTTGTAGCCATCAGTTGGATTTGTTGCTGTGATAACGTCGTATCCTTTAGACTGTAATACCAGGCTGCTGGCATCAACAATATCAGGATCGTCGTCTATTATTGCTATTTTTGCCATTGTCTATCACCTACAGATAAATTGATGGAATATGTAGTTAATTAGTTAAAAATTGTTGCAAGATTCATTTAACATATTGAATGCCATATTACTTTACTGTGAATAATTATTTTAATTGAATTAGTGCGTGAATTAAATTGTTTAGTCCGGTTGTTTTCTTATTACTAAGAACAGTTTCTTCCCAAATAAGATATGCTGTTTATTAGCTTTTGCTAAAGAATAAAAAATGATAAATAGAAAAAAAAACGGAATTGAAATATTGGTATTTAACAACATATCATTGATGAATTAATAGTATTATAATTCTGCTATGAAAAAAAATAAATTATTTTACAACACAGCTTCAGGCTATTATGATAAGATGATAGACTTTGAATCTGCATTGAATAAACGAAAAAATCTATTATCAGGTTTTGTAAATAATAAAATGTTTTCAGGTGCTGATGTCGGCTGCGGAACAGGAATGGATTCAATTTCTCTGGCTCAGTCAGGACTTAGTGTTACGGCTTTTGATCAATCAGTTGATATGATAAATAAAGCAAAAGAAAATTGTAAAAAGACAAATACAAAAATTGAGTTCTTTAATTATTCAGCTTCAGATATTCCCGGAACATTTTATAACAAATTTGATATAATAGTTTCACTTGGAAATACAATTGCAAATATTAATCCAAAGCAATTAGAAAAATCATTCGGAAAGTTTTATAAAATGCTGAAAGCTGAAGGTAAGCTTTTAATCCAACTGCTTAATTATGAAAAGATACTAAATGAAAAAGAACGCATAGTAAATATCACAAAAAATAATAACGAGTACTTTATCCGCTTTTACGATTTCGGAAACAATGATTTAACTTTTAACATATTAAAATTTAATGCAGATAAAACATCTGAAAAAAAATTAATCTCAACCAAAATATTTCCGTATAAATCCAAAGAGATAAAACTTTTCCTTAAGAAAACAGGATTTAAAAAAATAGAATTGTATGGCGGATTAGATAAAAGTCCATTTGATGCCGGAGTGTCAAATGATTTGGTATTGTTGGCGGCTAATTAAAAAAAGCACAACTGCCTTCGCCCTTAATTTATTGCTTCTTTCTTTTTTTATACAAAGCTGCAGAGAATTAGGTTCATCCGAGTGTTCTTGATATAAAAATATTTTATTAATTCTTAAGAAAAAACCTTCGAGGTTTTTAAAAACCCCGAAGGTTTAAAGAGAAAACAACCATATTATTTCATCAGCAACATTTTTTTAGATGATGTAAATCCGTTTACCTGCATAGTGTAAATATATACTCCGCTTGGTAAATTGCCAGAATTAAATTCAACTGAATGATAACCTGCTTCTTGAATTTCATTAACTAACTCTGTTACTTCAGCCCCGAGTATATCATAAACCTTCAGTTTAACTAATCCGGCTTCTTTAATAGCATAATTTATATTTGTGCTTGGATTAAATGGGTTTGGATAATTAGCTGCTAATGTATATTCAATTTTCTTTGCTTCCTTCTCAGAAACTTCCTTTGGAATTCTTCCACTTACCCAGTCATAATCTGAACATACAGATTCTAACTGTGTATTGTCTACAGCCGAAATCTTATAGTAAACCTTTCTAAAGACACTTGGACCAATCTGATCATCAATAAAAGAAGTTACTGGTTGCCCGAATTTATATGCATTAATAAGGGCAATTTGTTGCCAACTATAGGGCTCACCACCAGAAGATTCACCTCTATAAATTTTATATTTACCATTAGTTTTTACATCAGGCTCTATGTTAGGTTCCCAGGTAAGTAATGCTGTCCATGGATCTAAGAGAGAAGCTTTTAAGTTCTGTGGCTTTGATGGAGCTTGTTGTACAGCGTTTTGTGTATAAATATTAACTCTTGCAACTTTGTTTTCATCAATAGCAGCTAATTCAATACAAATATTTGTTGTATCAGGATAAGTACTTGGATTTGACCAAGGAGAAAAAATTTGAAAATAACCTGGATTCATAAAATCATTAGCGGAACCTCTATAATCAGGATGATTTTTTTTCTTTGATGTAGTGGCTTTGTCTACTAAGTCCATTTTATCTTCTCCAGTTATCCTATTTACCGATTCCACTTCAAACGGATAAATATATAAACCCCCTGACTTCTTCCAATTCCACCTTCCAAAACAACTCTCAATATCTATTGATGATGAGGTACAATGTGAGATTAGAACCCCTGTCCCAGGGCTTCTTGATGGACCATTATTGTATTGTTTATAAGAAGACTCATAATAACTTATACGTTGATGATTATCTATTAAAAAATATTCAGAAGAATTAATATTTATTTTTTTAACAACACCGGTTGATATAGCATCTGGTAAATAATTATTAGGCTTATCAGTATAAATTGTAACGGGTTGTATCCATCCTAATTTAGATCTTTCAAATGATGACATTACACCATTACCACTACCGCCCATTAAGCCATAGAAACCAGTTTTTTCAAAATGAGTAAGTCCGAAGATAATGTCCAATTTCATGCGCTACAACATCAATACCAGTATTTGGATCAATAACATTTACCTGAAACGTACCAGACTTAAGCAAAGAAGCACTTATAATTTTTCCATCTAAAATTAGTTGATTTGAACCATTTCCAAAGCGGCCATGAAAACCTGTTAAACCTGCAATACCATTGTACTTTATGCCATCTAAAGCTATTGTATTAGCAAATCTAAAACAAATTGCTATAAAATCAACTTTTCCATCTGGTTCGTTTCTTACACCATCATTGTCAAAATCATAAGGGTCCCATTGATCAAACTGAGAATAATCAACATTATTATCAATCCCTGTTAAGATCTCTTCAACTAGATAGCCAATGTGTCTTCCACTAGAAGTCCAATAGTAAGATTGTTCGTGAAGTGGTTGATAAAATATTGTTTCCCCTATTATATGAAAGTTATTCATGGACATATCTTGAAAATAACCACTTATGCTTGGATCATAATAGTCAGATTGAATGTTTTGAGAAAGCATTAAGGGACCCCAAGTTGGCATACTATTTAATGTATGCGGCCAGAAATCAGTGTGTGGTGATTGATCGAAGTTATCATCAGAAAATTTGCAGTAAACTACTAATATTTTTAATGTGCCAGTTGGACCAAATAATGGGTAACTCACACTCATATTAATTTTATTCTGTAATTCCGGCATAGGACAAGAAAAATCATTAATTTGTGCAAGAACAGAATATGATAAAATTGAAAATATTATTAAACACTTTATCGTTTTCATAGGAATCCTCCTATTTTAAATAAATTATTTTATTTACCAACTTTTGGTTACTAATATTAACAACAACAAAATAAACACCTGAAGAAAGTCCTTTAAGCTCTATTTTTTGTTTATGGTAACCGGCTGATATAAAGTCATTAAAAATTGAAATTACAGATTGACCTACAACATTATATAAATCAATCTTTACATTGGCTGAGCTTGGTATATAATATTTAAGTATTGTAGAATTGTTAAAAGGATTTGGATAACAGG
>JAVEUY010000258.1:0-4905 GCA_034005315.1 Ignavibacteriaceae bacterium
ATAATGAGTTTTAATTTTAAAAATCTTCAAAAATTTATTGTGGTTGGTGACAGGGTTTTAATAAGACCGCAAGAAGATTCTAATAAGACAAGCAGTGGATTATATCTTCCGGCAGGCGTAGCTGAAAAGGAAAGAATTCAAAGCGGTTATGTGATAAAAGTCGGACCAGGTTATGCTACATCCGCACAAAATGAAGATGAACCCTGGAAACAAAATGAAGAACAGGTCAAATATATTCCGCTTCAGGCAAAGGAAGGGGATCTTGCAATATTTTTAAGGAAAGAAGCTTTTGAAATTGAGTTTGAGAAAGAGAAATTATTGATCGTACCAAACCCCGCAATTTTATTGCTTATAAGGAATGATGATTTTATAGCATAATTTCAGAAAATCAAAACTGCAACTGCAAACAAAAATGAAGATGCAATCAATAACTTTGTAATTATGGAAAAATCGTTTCTTCTTTCTTTTGCAAACACTTTTCCGTAGTTAAAATCAACTGCCGGAGGATTGCTTAATAAAACTTGTTTCATAATTATCAATTTATTTTTTTAATAGCTTGAATGAAACAATTAATTAATATCATTCAACTATACAGATAGATGCAAGAATAGTGCTAAACTTCAGTTCAATCATTTCTTCCGAAAACAGATTAAAAACAGAGGAGAGTATTGTAAGTCGTTCGCCTTTAAATTTTAGGCGACAATTCAGACGACTTAAATGACCGATTTGGCTTTAATTGACTTAGTCCTCCCGTATCTTTTTTAGCCTTCTTTGAAGTGTTCTTTCACTTACTCCAAGTATAGAAGCTGCTTTCCGAACATTATTATTTAAGATCCCCATAACATTTATAATATGTTTTTTTTCTGCTTCTTCAAACGAAATTAAAATCTCTGATTTTTTTAGTTCGTTTTCAACTATCTCTGTTACTCTGGGTATTTCCACTACGGCTAATCTCTGATTATCTTCCGATTGAACAACCGAATTGAAAATAATATTTTCAAGCTCTCTTACATTGCCGGGGAAAGGATAATTTCTCAGTTGAGCTATTGCTTCTCTGGTTAATCCCAAAACATTTTTATTATAAGTTCTGTTAGCAATTTTTATAAGATTGTTTGAAAGCAAAATAACATCGCTGCCTCTTTTACGTAAAGGCGGTAAACTGATATGCCCTCTGTTAAGCCTGTAATACAGGTCTGCTCTGAAGTTACCTTTATTAACTGCATCAACAAGGTCTCTGTTAGTAGCAGCAATAATTCTTATATCCAGTTTTACCGGATTGGAACTGCCGATTTTAAATATCTCATTGTATTGGATGGCTCTTAAAAGTTTGCCCTGCAGCTCTTTTGGTAATTCACCGATTTCATCTAAAAAAATTGTACCCCCGCTTGCAGCTTCAAAATAACCAATCTTATCATTTGTAGAACCTGTAAAAGATCCTTTCAGGTTTCCGAATAGTTCACTTTCAAATAATGATTGTGAGATGGAAGCAAGATTGACAGCTATGTAAGGCTTGTTTTTTCTTGGTGAAAGATCGTGTATTTTTTTTGCAATCAGATCTTTACCTGTACCGGTTTCTCCTACAATCAGAATAGTCTCATTAGTCGGAGCAAATATTTCCACAAGATTAAAAACCTTACGCATTGCATCGGAATCAGTTATGATGTTTGAGAATTTATTTTCATCTATGGTTGTTACCGGAGTATCACCTCTTAAAACATCTCTTTCTTTTTCAAGAAGTTTATAACCGATTGCCCGCCTTATTGTCAGAAGCAGTCTGTCGGTATCAGGCGGCTTAATAATAAATTCATAAGCTCCGAATTTTATTGCTTCAAGTGCAATATCTTTGTCATCAACTGCTGTAATAATAATAACCGGAATATCAGGGTATTTGGGAGTAATCTGTTCTAACAGTTGTAAGCCGTTCATCTGAGGCATGTAGATATCGAGTAAGATTACATCAATTTCCTGTGTCATTAAAATGTTTGGAACATTTAAAGGATTGGACTCAGTAATTACGTTTGAATACCCCTCGCTTTCAAGGATACTTTTTAGTAATTCAAGATAAGATACTTCATCATCTACAAGTAAAATTCGTTCGTTCATTTCTGATTTAAAACTTTATAATTTGATTTTTAAGAAACTAACCTGATTAAATCAGAAAGTAAAAATTGTTCTTCTTTTATAGCTTAACGATAAAACTAAAATTACTTAGTTATATGAATCCGAATAAGCTAAAAAATATGTTTACATCCTGATGTTTTAAAAAATTGCGTCTCTGACAAAGAAACCAGTTAACTGTTTGTTAGTCAACATAGTTGTTTTTATTTAATTCCATTTTATTTCAACAAAGTTTGAACCATTATTATTCACAATTAAATACGAAAAATGGCTTAATAACCGAAAATGTGAGCAAAATTTGTCGGTAATAATTACAGACTGCTTGTAGAAAGAGCAGCAATCTTTAGATTGATTAATAAAAAATTTGATAATGAAATCAGGATAGAAAGTTTAAGAAAATTTAGTTCGGATAATATTCTTTATCCGTTTTTAGAGAAGCAGTTATAATTTTAAAAATAGTCTTAACTGTGGAGGTTTAAAATGATAACTAAATATCATTTTAATTTATTCTTAGTCAACTAAAACGCCATAGATTCTTTCAAGTAAGTTTGAGAGTTTTTTTCTTTCAGAGTTGTTAAGTACAGATGAAATATATTTTCCTAATGCCTTTACTTCCGGATGCACCTGGTTAAGCAGCTTAATTCCTTTTTCAGTTATCCGTGTCATTGATAGTCTTTTATCTGCAGAAGAATTGTATCTTTCAACCAGTTTGTCTTTAATCAGGTTATCAATAATTCTTGTTACATCAGGAGCAGGTTCAATCATTCTGGAAATTATTTCGCTGCGTGGATGACCATCAGGATAAATTCCATTTAAAATCCGTAAAACATTATACTGCGGCATTGTAATACCAAATTTGCTCATTACTGTTTCGTGTTTAGAACGCAGAAAATATGAAGTAATAAAAAGGTTTAACAAAACTTCCTGATTAAGATCTTCAAATTTATCTTGTTTAAGCCATTGTTTTAGTTTCTTACCCATTGCAAATAATTATATTATTGTGTTATAACACTAAAATAGTTTTTACACGCCGGAATTCAAAGTAAATATTTTTTTATGTGTTTGTAATAAACTCAAAAATAGATTGATGACATCATTAAAAACACTAAACACACGACCAATAATTATCATAGTATTCTCAGTTCATTATTATTATTTTTGATGAATAAAATGGATAACTATTAGCGTATATGATTTTTCTTAATCCCGCTGTTTTATTAGGATTATTAGCAGCTTCAATTCCTATAATCATTCACCTGTTCAATCTTAGAAAACTTAAAAAGATTGATTTCAGCACACTTGCATTTTTAAAGGAATTACAGAAGAAAAAAATCCGGAAAATAAAACTTAAACAATGGATTTTGCTTGCTCTTAGAGTTTTAATAATTCTTTTTGCAGTTTTGGCTTTTGCAAGACCAACTTTACAATCAATTCAGATTGGCGGAACAACTTCTGCGGCAAAAACTACTGCGATATTTATACTTGATGATACATTCAGCATGTCTATAGTTGATCAAAGGGGATCATATTTTAATCAGGGAAAGGAAATTATCAAACAGATAATATCACAGCTTCAGGAAGGTGATGAAGTTGGTTTGATATTAGTATCAAAACATACAAACGAAAATAAATTAACATCCAACTTCTCTGAGTTTATTAAAAATCTGGATATGATTGATTTGTCATACGCAACAGGTGATTTAAATTCATCAATTATTAAATCTGTTCAGTTGATTTCAGAAAGTAAAAATTTTAATAAAGAAATTTATGTTCTATCAGATTTTCAGAAGAATAAAATTACCAATGACAAAACTCAGAATGATTTAAGTGAATTATTAAATGATAAAATCCGTCTATACTCTTTTGCTCTTGCAGATAAAGAAGTGTTTAACCTTTCGGTTGATGATCTAAAAATTAATAATCAGATATTTGAAAAAGATAAACCGGTTGAGTTTTCAGTAACCATTACAAATAATTCGGAACAGGATGTTAACAGTGCGGTTGTTTCGCTTTTTATGAATAACGAACGAGCAGCTCAAAAAAGTTTTGATGTTAATTCAGGACAATCTGCTGTTGTTGATATTGAAGCAATTCCGAAATCAAACGGCTTTGTAGATGTTGTAGCAGAAATTGAAACTGATGAGATTGAACAGGATAATAAACGCTTTACAAGTATATTTATTCCGGAAAGAATTTCTGTTGGATTGTTTGCTGAGAATCAAAATGATTTAAACTTTGTTAATCTTGCTTTGCAGACAGCCGGAGAAGATAAATATCTTATTGAAAGAAAAAATATTAATCAATTAACTTCGCAGCAGTCAAGTAAATATCAAACTATAATTATTTCTGCTAATTCAATATTAAACGGAATAGAACAATTAAAAGATTTTATCAGCAATGGCGGCGGATTGATTTTATTCCCATCATCAAATTCTGATATAGCTTCATTCAACAGAACAATAACACAGCTTGGATTAGGAAACACAACTGCATTTGTCGGCAAAACCGGCGTTGGTGATATTAAAATAAAATTTGATAAAACTGATTTTGACCATCCGGTTTTTCAAAACATTTTTAAAAGTGATGATAAGAAAAAATACGAATCGCCTGAGATTAATGCTTACTATAAACTTTCTCAATCAGGTAAACAGATAATTTCGCTGATTGACGGTTCATCATTTCTGAATGAAATCAGAATTGGTAACGGCAAAGCTTTCGTTTTTAATTTGTCACCGGTTTTAAGCTGGAGTGATAAATTAAAAACGAAAGCTTAAAACCGGTGACAAA
>JAVEUY010000259.1:0-4899 GCA_034005315.1 Ignavibacteriaceae bacterium
ATAAAAGAACAAGGATTAGTTCAGTAGAAAGTGTATAATTTATTAGGACAAGAAATAGTAACGCTTGTAAATAAAGTTCAAAGTTCTGGAATTTATGAAACATTATTCGATGCGAGTAATCTTCCAAGTGGCGTTTACATATACTCACTAAGAGTTAATGAATTTGTTCAAAATAATAAGATGACATTGTTGAAGTAAACCGTTACAAAAAATATAGGGCAAGCTGTTAAAGTTTGCCCTTCAAATATAGCCCGTAAGTATAACCCGCTGCTCAACACCGACCGCCATTTCAAAGTAGCAGTTTAATAATTATTGGCAGTATTACAGTGTACAAGTTTTTTGTTCGGCAGTGTTCAGTAAAATAAGTTTTAAATAATTATTGGTATTGTGCTTTTAGCTTAGCCGTCTGTTTGGGGCGGCGGGTTAGCAGCCACGCCGTTAGGTTACACAAATTAAGCAGGTTCAAAATGAAAATAACTATTTTTATTGCATCTTGCATTATGCTTTTAATATTCAACTCCTGCAGTGATGACAAATCAAATCCGGTTAATTCAGAAATAGATTTCAATTACTTTTATAAGAGTTGGACAAATTCATACGAAGAACAAACTTTAAACGAACCGACAAAAATATTTCGTCCAAGTGACTATCAGGGATTTCCAGCAGCCTGGTATAGAGAAACACTCATATTTAACCAGGATAATACATGCAGTTATTTAATTTTAGATTCAAATGATGCGCATTATTTTCAAGACGGTAAATGGAATTTAGCTGATCAGGGAAAAATTATAATAACAATGCTTGATTCAACAAACACTATATATAAAAAATTCCAGGTTACTGAGCTAAAGCAGGATATACTAAAATTTATTATAGTTGATTAATTTTATTTGCCGTATTTTAAAATCGTATTCTTAAAAAATGAAGTAAATAATTATGAAAAATCTATTATTCGTTTCTTTATTATTTTTTTTATCACTTGAAGGTTTTTCTCAAAATAATCATCAATATTCTATCTGGGGAAATTTTGGCGGAGGTTTAGCCTTTGCTGATTATTCTAATGAAGGCGGAGGCGGCTTTTCATTAAACTATGGTATTTCCGGAAAATATGATTTTTATATCGCTTCTATTAAAAGACATAATAATATGGAGTTTTCATTTAAAATCCCTAATGAGAAACTAAACTCCACTTCATTTTTAATTGGTTTATCAAATGATGTTTTTAAGAATGAAAATAATAGAAGCACATTCAATATTAATTTGCTGGTCGGAATAAGTTATCTGGAAGTCTATCAAAGAGAAAAACAAACTACATCGGGAACCTTTAATGATAAATATGAACTAAATAAAGTAACTTCAGTCGGTTTACCGATTGAGTTGAATGCTGAATTTCGTTTAACTTCATATATTGGTTTATCTGCAACAGTTTTTTCAAATTTAAATAAATACAACAGCCTTTTAGGAGTTAGTGCAAATTTAATTTTTGGTTATTTATAAAACAGAAAAACTGAGTTACTTCCTGCATCAGAGAAGAGTTTACCTATATCACTATTGAGGCTTAGAATAATTACAATCCGGATATAAGAGTAAAGTAAATAATAGAAATGTTTAAAACGAAATAAAAAAAAAGGCGGAATGAAAATTCCGCCTAAGTGAAAATTTATCTTCCTATACTGTCAAGATATTCTTTTCTTTTCAACAATGTATCAACGTCTTCGACGTGCTTTGGATCCGGAATGCAGCAATCAACCGGACAAACAGCAGCACACTGCGGTTCATCGTGAAATCCCTTACATTCGGTACACTTATCAGGAACAATATAAAAGAAATCGGTTGAATAAAATCCAGTTGCACCTGAAGGTGCAGCATCATCTTTACCATAATGAACACCTGCTAATTCCCAATCAACACCGCCTTCATAAATTGCAGTATTAGGGCATTCCGGTTCGCAAGCGCCGCAATTAATACATTCTTCAGTTATCATTATTGCCATAAATTTTTCTCCTTAAATTATTAACAGCCTGTAAATGAATATAATTTCTAAAGTTATATGCTATTTATAAAAACTCGGACTATTCTTCAAGGTAAAATTTAAAAAACAGGCAAATTTTCAAATATTTTACCAACTTCCGCTGGCACCTCCGCCGCCAAATGAGCCTCCGCCGCCGCTAAATCCGCCGCCGCCGCCGCCGCCGCTCCAGCCGGAACTGCTGCCCCAACCGCTGCTTCCGCTAGACCAGCCACCAGATCCTGTCCTGGTACGATATATTCCGCCTGGAGACATTGGTCCTGATCTACCGATAATTATAAACACAATAATTATAAGAATAATTACAAACAAAAACGGAAACACTCCGTCAGAATCAGATTCATCAGCTTTGTATTCTCCGCCGATTGCCTTAATGATAGCATCAATTCCATTTGAAATGCCAAGGTAGTAATCGCCATTTCTAAATTCCGGTGTGATTTCATTTCTGATAATTGAACTGGCAATAGCATCCGGAACAGCACCTTCAAGTCCATATCCTACTTCAATGCGTAACTTCTTATCATCCTTAGCAATTAAAAGTAAAATCCCGTTATTGTTGTCTCCTGTTCCGATTTTATTCTTTGTTGCTGTTTCCTCCGAAAGCATTTCTAAAGGATAACCTTCCAGTGAGGATATAATAAGCACAACTATTTGAGTAGAAGTTGTATCCTGATAAGACTTTAACCGGTAGTTAAGATCATTTAGTTCTGATTGACTTAATGTGCCTGTAAAGTCGTTAGCCCACATTGTAAGTTTTGGTATCACGGGCTGAGCAAAAACAAGAGCAGCACAAAAAGCAAACAGACAAATGAAATACTTCATTTTAAAATTCTACTTTTGGAGGTGTTTCTGCTCCTTGAATAGCTTTAAAGTATTGTTTCTCACTAAATCCGAATATACCTGCTAACATAGAAGCAGGAAATCTTTTTATTGTAGTATTGTATTGCTGAACAACTTCATTAAACTTTTTACGCTCAACCGAAATTCTGTTTTCAGTACCTTCCAATTGTGCCTGAAGCTGTAAGAAATTTTCATTTGCTTTTAGCTGAGGATAATTTTCAACTGTTACCAGCAGTCTTGATAAAGCACCGCTAAGCTCACCCTGTAAAGATTGAAACTTTGCAAAAGCCTGAGGGTCGTTTAATACTTCGGGAGTTATATTAAACTGACTTACTTTAGCGCGGGCTTCAGTAACCTGAGTTAAAACCTCCTTTTCAAAATCAGCATAACCTTTTACAGTGTTTACGAGATTTGGAATAAGGTCTGCTCTTCTTTGATACTGGTTTTCTACCTGTGACCATTGCTGCATAACAGCCTGATCCTGCGAGACCATATTGTTATAAGAATTCATTCCCCAAAAGAACAGCATTGCGAGTGCTAAAAGGATAACACCTCCGATTGCGCAACCTATCACCATTCCTTTATTTTTCATTGGACCTCCTTGCTTTCAATTTATTTGGAGTTAACAATATAGATTATGATAATTTGTTTATAAAAAATAATACATTATTTAATAGAAATGTATAGACTCAAATATTATTTTTCAGGGTTTTGTACCTGCGAAATTTTCTTGTAAATAGTTAAGAGCATTGTTAATAATTGTCAAATTTTTCTCTTTTGCAAATTTTTCAGCATTTCGGGTATTGCCACCGTAAAATCTCAGCCATAAAAAATTTCCTGTTACAATTCCGTCAAACACCCTGTCTTCAGCAAAAGAGTTGATTGTCAGATAACCGAAAAGCACATTCCAGCCAAGAGAAATAAGACCGTTTAAATATTCTCCGGTATAAAACTGACCAAACCCGGGAATAATATACGAACTGTATTTAGCAAAATTTACATTATAGGAATCATCAACAACAGATCTGCAAATTGCGGTTAAAGCAGAATCCAGGTTTTCTTCAGCAAATATTTCAGAAGCTTTTTCCCATTGATTTGAAAAAATATAATTCCAGCCCAGCCAATATTGTATTTCTTTAGTCCGGTTACTGAATTTAGGGTTTGCAAGCAGTGAGTTAAGAATTCTTTCTGACTGCTGCGTGGTTCTGCGTAAAATGTTTGTTCTTGCCGATAATATATTTGCATTAAATAATTGTTCGTCGTTATCAGAATTCATTTCAGCTAAAGTAAAATATTTTAATGCATCGTTATACTTTGCACCAGCTTTATAAGATAATCCGATCAGTAAGTCAGCATCATAATTAAAGAGTTTGTGTTCATCAAAAAATAAAAGCCTTTTGCACTCTGTTATTGCATCAAAATATTTTTCCTGATCAAATAAATTTTTTGCATAATTAAACTGCTCCTCCAAAGAGTTTTGTGCAAAGCAATAGCCGGATAACACAATAAGTATGAATATTGTTTTTTTACCTGCAGAAATCATATTCGGGAATAAAATAATTTTTATCTTCAATAAATAATTTAACATCATTAACAAAATCAAAATCAATTTTAATATTAAATATCTGTGCTGATGCTATTGAGCCATAAATGTTTCCCGCATAAAAACCCGCACCAATAACTGTAAAAATCCATGCACGTACCGGATGATTATGTTCAAAATTTGTATAAGCCAGATATGAAAATAATCCTGTTATCAAAAAGGATGTTATCCCATCACTGTAATTCTCAGTATATATTTTTCCTAATCCGGGAACAATTGCTGAATAAACTCCTGCAAGAATTTCATTTTTATAATCAGGATCTGTTTTACGTAAAAAGAAATTTTGAACAACAGGTTTTTCCTGAACATTAAATGGTTCTAAAAATAATTCCTCCGCAGGTGTTGAATAATCACTTAGGAGATATGACAGGTTAAGAATTTTATCAGCACTAACGGAATAATCTGATTTTAGATTATGTATTTCATT
>JAVEUY010000260.1:0-4876 GCA_034005315.1 Ignavibacteriaceae bacterium
ATTCGTCAGTAAGTCAGTGGTCATTTATTGTTTGCCTACTGTCTATTGTCAACTGCTTGCTTTTCTCCTCTTTCGTTTTTCGTCATTTACCGCAAAGTGCTCAGAGGAAACACACGCAAAGTGCGCAAAGGAAATAACAATATAACAATTTAGCAATTGAACAATGAAATTGGTCATTCATCAATAGACATTTTTCAATTTGTCATTTGTGGACTGCCTATTGTCAACTGCCTACTGTTCTCAAATTCTGACTTCTGTCTCTTGACTCCTTTTAAAACCAATAGAACACTGATGACAAGGATTTTAGTCATTCGTCATTTGTCAATGGTCATTTGTGGACTGCCTATTGTTCTCGTCTTTCATCTTTCGTTTTTCGTCTTTTAACAATTACTTTTTTGTTTATGTTCTTCAAATTCTGCCATATCAACTCTTTAAGCCAAAGAAAATAATCATCAGTCCATCTTTGAGGATGTATTGTTATCATTAACTTATCAGGTAATTAAGATTTGATATATTTCAAGTATGCGTCATTTTTTTTAAAGAATAACTTATCCCGAATAATTATTTTGGTTAATATTAGTAGTGACCATAGACTCTGTACTAACAATTTATATCTTACGGATGGTTCCTGAATAAATCGGTAAAACCAAGCTAACCCAATTTTTTTCAGAATTCGTGGAGTAATTTTTTTATCACCAGCTAAAACATCAATCATCCCACCACAAGGAATAATAATCCTACCCAGACTTAATAATTTAAATTCAGAAGCTAATATCTCTTTTTCAGGAGTAGGGAGAGCAATATAAATTATATCAGGTGCGATCGATGATATTAAGTCAATAACAATTTTTTTATCAGACCAAAAGCCATGATAACCATTAACTTCACTTATATTAGGGTATTTCAATTTTACGTTATATAAAGCCTTGGTATTTGCATCTGCTGAACCTCCAAGAAAAAATACTCTAGCATGTTTCTTTTCAGCAATACTTAAAGATTTTAAAACCAGATTAGGTATTGAAATATCATATACCAACGGAGCACCAAAAAACTTTAAATACAAATAGAATAATCTTCCATCGGTCACTAGTAATTCGAAGTTGTTGGAAACTTCGAGAAGTGAAGGAAAAGCCTTAATTTTAGGGATGATACCTATAGAGTAACCGTATGCTACAATTGTACTATTCTTTAAAAGTACGTCTTCAATAAATTTATTTAATTCCAATTCATTGAATATTGAGATATTTAAACCTTGAAAATTGTATTTAGGCAAACTCATATTCTAGGATTAATTCCTGCCCATTTATTACTCAATTTTGTAAGACCTAAAATAAGCTTCAATACACGTTGAGAAGTATTAGTAATCTGATATTCAGATGGTATTTCAAACTTTGTATTTTGCTGAGTTTCTTTAATACACAATTCAACTGCTTTTATAACAACATCTTTATCAAAACCGGTAAGTATTATAGAACCTGAATCCTGCGCCTCCGGGCGTTCCATTGATTCCCGAATAGATATAGCAGGGAAGTTTAATATTGCAGATTCTTCGCTTATTGTACCGCTATCTGAAATTGTGCAGGCAGCGTTAATCTGAAGTTTTATGTAATCTAAAAAACCAAATGGTTTATGAAAAAGGATATTCTTTAAGTTTTTAACTTTTGTTCTGTTCGCTGCTTCAATTCTTTTAAGTGTACGCGGATGAGTGGATACAATTATGGGGTATTTATATTTTTTATCAAGGGCAATAAGTATATCCAATATCTTATTCATGTTATCAGGATTATCAACATTTTCTTCCCTATGAGTTGAAACAACAAAATATTTTTTAGCTTTTAGTTTTAAATTTTCAAGGACTTCTGATTTTTCAATCTTAGGTAAATAATATTTAATAACTTCATTCATAGGTGAGCCGGTTAAGTATATCTTTTTATGCGGCAACCCTTCACTCAATAAGTGTCTGCGTGCGTGTTCTGTATATACAAGATTAAAATCAGCTATATGATCAATTATTCTTCTGTTAATTTCTTCAGGTACATTAAAATCAAAACATCTGTTACCCGCTTCCATATGGAATATGGGGATTTTCATTCTTTTAGCCATATAAGCAGATAAGCAGGAATTTGTATCTCCGAGTATAAGTACCGCATCAGGTTTTTCTTTTTTTAGAACGCTTTCACTCTTTTTAATTATATCTCCAATCGCAGATCCTAAACTGGATGTATCAACATTAAGGAAGTAATCAGGCTTTCTTAATTCAAGATCATTGAAGAATATTTCATTCAATTCGTAATCATAATTCTGACCAGTGTGTACTATAATCTGGTTCATAAAGTTATCCAGTAAAATCATAGTTCTGCTTAACCTGATTATTTCAGGACGAGTGCCCACGATGGTCACTACCTTGAGTTTGTGTGGCAAACGAGTTGTCGTTTTCTTAATAGTTTCTTTTTGTAACATAATTTTATGCTCTAAGATTTAGCGATAATTTGTCAGCGATCAGTTTTCAGCATTCGGCTTTTGACAATCAGCTTTCAGCGATCACTAATCAGCAGATCAGGATTTTAATTTTGAAATAAGTGAAGACAACATCTTTTTTATTTCTTGTACAGCAATTATTAATTTATTGAAATCTGCTTCGGAAATATAATTCAAATCTTTTGTAAGTAGAATAAGATATTCTGATTCACTTGCCGAACCCATTGCAATTTGTATAAATCTTTTAAAGTCTTTATCACTACCTCTTCCACAACCTTCAGCAATGTTGGCTGATATAGAAGTAATAGCTCTGCGAAGCTGGGAAGTTAAATTATATTGTTCGTCTTTTGGAAAACTTCGAGTCAGTTTATATATCTCTAAAGCGATTAAATGACTTTTTTCCCAAACTTTTAACGATCTGAAATCTTTCATTTCTTTTAGTTTTAAGTTTTTAGTTATCAGCAATCATCAGAACTATTTAGTTGTTTCAGAAATCTGAATGCTGAACGCTGAATGCTTTACACTGTTTCAAAATATGTATCTGCGTCATTCTCATCATAAAATTCATTTATCCAGAACATTGTTATCAGTTCTTCAGTGCCTGTGTTAGTTATATTATGAGTGTACCATACAGGCATATCAACAAATGAAGGTTTGTTACCGTTAAGTTTAAACTCTAAAACTTCAGAAGTATTTATTTTTCTCATCTTAATCAGAGCTTCACCTTTTAAAACAGCGAATCTTTCTATCTTTCGGGTATGTAAATGATTACCGCGTGTAATCCCCGGTTTTGTTGTTGAGAATGAAACCTGACCACCAGTATTTAATTTCATAGTTTCAACAAAAATTCCTCTGTTATCCTGGTTAACTTTGTAACTGAAAGGGAAGTATTCATCTAAATCTATATAAGATCTGAATGTATTAAATAGATTTATTCTGAAAGTTGTTGACAGATCAGGAATTATTCCTTTATCAAAATACTGATCTTTAAATTCTTCTAATATCTTTAATACCTCTGTAACTTTAGCTCTTTCTGTTGAAGGGATTTTAACGGCTTCAATACCGGATTGCCCTGCATTAAAAATATTAATTATATGATTTACCAGCTCATCAACATAAATAAATTCGATTTCTGCATCGATTTCTATTTCAGGAGTTTCATTATGTGTTAACTGATAAGAAAAAGTGGAAATAAATGAATTATAAAATGGTAAACCAAAAGGTCCAAATACATTTGGTATTATTAAGCCTGTAAAAGACGAATTATTTTTCTTTGCCCATTCTTCAAATAATAACCTTCCTTTGATTTTTGATACACCATAGGCATTGTTCCTGTTTTCCTGGGTTGAAGAAGAGAAAATTATATGTGGTTTTTTACTGCATTTATCCAAAGCCTTTAATAAATTCTCAATCAAAATGATATTTATTCTTAGTATTTCATCAGGCTGACTGTGTCTGTTAAGGGCAGCAAGATGTACGATGTAATCACAGCTATTAGCAAAACCAGCTAACTTTTCATGGTCCTGAAAGTAACTATCTTCAAAATTAATTAGGTCATATTTATCTTTTTTAAGACTAATATTATTAGATAAGTGTGTACCTATAAAACCTGATTTACCTGTAATACCAACTCTGATCATTTAACTGATTCCATTTATTCATAATTACAATTAAGGAGCATAAGAATCTTCGATATTTTCACCCAATATATCTTTTCTGATAAAACTTAGCTTTAGTAAAAGTTCTTTTGTTTCGTCCAGATTAAGTCTTTGTGTGTTATGTGATGTATATTCTTCAATTGCAGCAGATTTGCTTTCACCTTCTGTAAAGTACTTGTTGTAATTTAAATCCCTTGTATCTGCGGGTATTCTGTAGTAATCTTTAAGTTCTTCTGCTTTAGCCATTTCTTCACGGTTAACAAGTGTTTCATAAATCTTTTCACCATGTCTTATTCCGATTATCTTAATATCATTTTTAGCATTGTATAGCTTAAGTAAGGCTTTAGCAATAGTTTCCACAGTAGAAGCAGGTGATTTCTGCACGAAAATATCTCCCGGATTACCATTTGAAAATGCAAAAAGTACAAGTTCCACAGCATCTTCAAGAGTCATCATATATCTTGTCATAGATGGTTCTGTGATCGTAATTGGTTTGCCGGTTTTAATCTGGTTAACAAATAAAGGAATAACAGAACCCCTCGAAGCCATTACATTGCCATAACGTGTACCACACATTATTGTATTGCCTCCGTTTCCGTTTACTTCTCTGGATTTTGCAACCATAACTTTTTCTGATAAAGCTTTTGACATACCCATAGCATTTACAGGATACACTGCTTTATCTGTACTAAGAACAATAAATTTTTTAACAATAATTTCAATTGCGGAATCAATCACGT
>JAVEUY010000261.1:0-4837 GCA_034005315.1 Ignavibacteriaceae bacterium
TGTTCTTGATGAACAAGATAATGTTGCTGCTGCATTTCTTGAATGGGCTGAAGTAGTTAAAGATGGAATTGTTCTTGACTATTGGAAAGAAATTAATATTGTATCCGGACTGATTAAAAAAGCTGAGAGCAAATTAGGTATTGAAATAAAATCAGTAAATACATCTTATCCGCCGGGAACAGATCCATATATTTCTGTTAATGTTATTAAAGGTGCCGGATTAGAAGTTAATGCAATTGTTGATGAGCCTTCAAGTTTTGCAAAGTTGATTAATCTTGATAGCGGTGCTGTTATTGATATCGGCGGCGGTACAACAGGAATTTCAATTGTGCAGGATAAGGATATTATTTACTCCGGTGATGAACCAACAGGTGGAGTTCATCTTACTTTAACAATTGCCGGAAATCAAAAAGTATCCTTTGATGATGCGGAGATAATGAAAAGAAAAGATACTAAAGGTAAACTGAAACCAATAATATTACCGGTCTTTGAAAAGATGACAGATATAGTAAAAAATCATATTTCTAATTATGAAGTGAATGATATTTTTTTAACCGGCGGAACTTGTTGTTACCCCGGAATTGATGAGGTTTTTAAAGAGGCTTTCCCTGGTAAAAATATATATTTACCGCGCAATCCTCTTTATTCAACACCGTTAGCAATAACCTCATATAGAAAAAATTAATCGGGTTTAAAAAATATGAACAAAGAAGAGATATTAAATAAAATAAGACAAGCAGGCGTTGTTGGTGCAGGCGGCGGAGGTTTTCCGGCGTTTAAAAAGCTTGAAGCAAATGTTGAGCATATAATAGCAAATGGTGTTGAATGCGAACCGCTTCTTTATAAAGACAGGGAAGTAATTCTGCAGGAAACTGATAAACTTATTGCCGGATTAATAATTGTAAAAAATCTTACCGGTGCATCAAAAGCTACTATTGCTGTTAAAAGAAAAAACTCTGATTTGATTGACATATTAAAACCATCAGCAGACAAATATGATATTGATATTTTCATAATGGAAAATGTTTATCCTGCTGGTGATGAATATATATTAGTATATGATGTTACAGGTAAAAGAATTCCGCCGCTTGGAATACCTCTGCAGGTCGGATGTGTAGTTGGCAATGTCGAAACATTTGTAAATCTGACCAATGCTGTAGATGATATTCCCGTTACCGAAAAATATCTTACAATTGCAGGAGCAGTTAATAATCCCGTTACAATAAAAGTTCCGTTGGGAACAAGTTATGAAAAATGTCTGGAATATGCCGGCGGTACCACTGTTGATAATTTTTCAATTTTAACCGGCGGTGTTATGATGGGCAGTGTTGTAAATGATTTATCACTCTCGGTTTCAAAAACATTAAGCGGACTTATTGTTCTTCCTGAAGATCATAGCATCGTTGTAAGAAAGACTACACCTCCAAAAGTTTATCATAATATTGGTCATAGCGCCTGCGACCAATGCAGTATTTGTACACAGCTTTGTCCGCGCTACATTTTAGGTTATCCGATTCAGCCTCATTTGGTTATGAGAAGTCTGCAAATGACCGGAGATGAAAAAGAAAGATTAAGTAATTGGGCACAGAACTGCTGTGAATGTAATGTCTGTTCACTTTTTGCCTGTCCGGAAAAACTTGATCCGAAAAATATTTGTACTGATGCAAAGAAAAGATTGAAAAAAGAAAACAAGGGATTTTCAAAAAATGAACTTGAATTTTTATTTAGTGATGTTCATCCGGTAAGAGAAGGAAGGGAAATTCCGATTAACTTTTTGTATAAAAGATTAGGCGTTAAAAAATATGACCGTAAAGCTGATTTTATAAAAACGGATACAGTCAATAGTGTAAAGATAGAATTGAAAAACACTTTTGGCGGAGATGCAGTGCCTTGTGTTAATGCAGGTGATATTGTTTCAAAAGGACAGTTGATCGGTAAAGTAAATGGAAATGCTTTAGCTACTCCTTTTCATGCAAGTATAGATGGTAAGGTAAAGGAGATAGTAAACAATAGTATTATTATAACTTCAAATAATTCTTAAAGGTTACAAGAATATGAAAGCTGCAATCGGATTAGTTGAATTATCAAGTATAGCAAAGGGAATAGAAATATCTGACGCAATGTTGAAAAGAGCGGAAGTTAAAATGATAGTTAACAGAACTATATGCCCGGGTAAATATATGGTATTGATAGGCGGAGATGTTGATGCAGTTAATGCAAGTGTAGAAACAGGTGTTGAATTAGCACAGGATGAAATTGTTGATCACTTTGTAATACCAAATGTGCATCCTTCAATATTCTCTGCAATAAACGGAATAAATGCAATTGAAGAGTTAGATGCTTTGGGAGTTATAGAATCATTTTCAGTTGCATCAATAATTGAATGTGCTGATGCTGCTGTTAAAGCAGCTCCGGTTACTTTAATTACTGTATATCTTGCAATGGCTATCGGCGGTAAAGCTTATGTTATGTTAACCGGTGATGTAGGCTCTGTTAAAGCCGCTGTTGATGCAGGTGTAAATGTAATTAAGGGAAAAGGACTTCTTGTTAATAAAGTAGTTATTCCTTCACCGCGAAAAGAAATTCTTAAACAATGGATTTAATTTATTATAATAACTTAAAGGAGAAATAAAATGTTTTCGGATTTAATTAAACCAAGATTTCTGGTCATCACAGGAATGATAATATTAGCTGCATTGGTTAGGTTTATTCCACATCCGCCAAACTTTGCACCAATTGCCGCTTTAGCATTGTTCGGTGGAAAATATTACAATGATAAAAAGCTGGCTTTCGTTATTCCGATTTTAGTAATGATAATAACAGATGCTGTAATAGGCTTCCACTATTTAATTCCTATGGTCTATTTTAGTTTTCTGTTGATAGTTGGAATCGGACTCTTGCTTAGAAAAACCAATAAAGTATCATGGTTAATTGCAGGATCGCTTGCAGCTTCAACATTGTTTTTTGTTCTGACAAATTTTTTCGAGTGGTATATAGGAATTTTATATCCGCACACATTTAGCGGATTAATTACATGCTATGTTGCTGCTATTCCATTTTTCTTTAATTCAATAGTTGCAGATTTATTCTTTTTTATTGCAATGTCTATGACGTTTGAATTTTTAGTTAACAGATATCCTGTTCTGGCAAAAGCTAAGTAATAAATTGATAATAGATTATAAACAATAAATTAAAATGCCGGGAACTTATCACATACCATCAACTAATCTTATTGAGCCGGGCTGTATTAAAAAAACAGGTGAGTGGACTAAGATTCTCGGAGGAACAATCGCTCTGATTGTTACCTCCCCGGATGAGTATGGTAAAAAACTCGGCGGTATGATTGAGGATATCCTTACAGCAGATGGGATAAAATCTCATTTGTATTCAGGTGCAGGATCAAATCCCACTGATGAAATGGTGATGCTTGGTGCGGAAGAATTTAATAACTACAAGTGCGATATCATAATTGCTATCGGAGGCGGAAGTGCAATTGACTGCGCAAAGGGAATTGCACTTGCAGCCCGTTCAGGAAAAAATATAATTGAGTTTGAAGGTGTCAATAAATCCCAAAATAATGTTCCGCCATTAATTGCAGTCAATACAACTTCAGGAACCGGTAGTGAAGTATCATCCTTTACTGTAATTTCAGAATCAGCAAGCGGACGTAAAATGACTATTGTTGATTGGCGTATCACTCCCGCAGTGTCTATCAACGATGCAGAGCTTGCTCTTTCAATGCCGCAGTCATTAACTGCTGCCACAGGTATGGATGCATTCTCTCATGCAATTGAAGCGATTGTATCAAACAATTCAACTCCTATTACTGATGCACTTTCGTTTGAAGCAATTCAATTAATAAATGAATGGCTGCGTGCTGCATACGAAGACGGAAAGAATTTAAAAGCACGTGTTGAAATGTGTCATGGTGCTTTTTTAGCAGGAATAGCTTTTAACAATTCAGGATTAGGTTTAGTGCACGCACTTTCACATCCGGTAACTTCAATGTATGGATTTCCGCACGGAGTTGTTAATTCTGTTTTACTGCCTGCCGTAATTAAGTTTAACATGGTTTCCTCCTTGAGTAAGTATGCCAGGGTTGCATTTGCTATGAAGGTTGCTATACCCTGGCATTCTGAAAACGAGAATGCACAAAAAGTTGTTCCTGCAGTTGTTCAGCTTATAAAAAAACTTGGAATGCCTGCCGGCTTAAAAGAATTAGGTGTTATAAAAGATGATATTCCGGAATTAGCAAAAGCTGCAAATGAAGAGATTGTTGGGCGCACAAATCCAAGAAAAGCAAATGTTATGATGATTAATCAAATCTATAACGATGCAATGTATCTGCCCAAAGTCCAGCCTTTCTAAAATTAATAAACACTTATAAAAATTACCTACTGATTTAATTTCAGGCATGCCTGCTTTGGCTTGGTTTACATTACTTATGAGTCAATGCGATCAATCTGAAGAATTTTTTATTGTATCTTTATTTTAATGCTGTTAGATTCTTTAGGGAATTAAAATTTTTTTTATATTTTCCCATAACGCAATTTATAATATAACTAATTCGATCTAAAAGTTTCCTTAACTTTTTTTGCCTGTAATGCACAGGTATTATAGATCTTAAAATAACATCTTTCATAAATAAGGGCTAAAATGAAAAGAAAGTCTTTACGTGTTCAATTGCTGTTTCTCTTTTTATTTATAGGTACATTATTAGGTTTCAGATTTAATAATGAAGAATTTGTTAACTTCTATTATTATCAGGGCAAACCTTTTAATCTAACCGTAAAATCTGACGCAGTATTTATAGTATTAAATGAGAATGTAACAAACT
>JAVEUY010000262.1:0-4830 GCA_034005315.1 Ignavibacteriaceae bacterium
AAAGTTACTTTCTTCCAGGATAAATCAACTGAAAAATTTTCATCTTTCTGGAAATTAGATAATGTATCAAAGAATCAGGTGGTTTTAGATTCAGCTAAATATTATATATTTAATAGCGGACAGGTTGATGTAAAACTAACTGATGGTTTTATAGTAAAATTAGAAGATCAGGAACCATTACTTGATAAATTAGTTGCCTCAACATCATCAAAGTGGTATAACGAAGATACTTCTAAAACATTTTACTCTTATCTATCAAAAAATATTAAGGATGGTAGAACCCTTGCTAAAGCTCCTGGAACGATAGCAAATCTAAATACAGCTATTGTATCTGCTTTAGATTTAAGAAATGTAGAGCTAAGATTTGGCGAGCAGGGAAAAGCTTATAGATACCTGGTTGGCTATGTGGGAGCTAATCCTCCGGCAAGGAGAAATAGTTATATATATGCTGAAGGTGTAACTGAAGCTAATCCATCTATTCCGCCAAGCTTTTATCCACAACTTGCACTGATTGGTAAATTAGGCGAAGGATTTGTAGATGTACCATTTACAGCCTGGGTTAAGGATGACAGCTATGGTGAAATGCAGCAGCTTGCAGTAGGATTTTTGGAACGTGCTGCCGGTGATGGAGGAAATCCCGATGGTGTTTGGGATCCGGGAGTCAATATCGAAACCACAGCGGAGTATATTTTCATTTTTAATGCTCCGTATGATCCAAACGGAAATCAGCAGGAATATAAAGGTAATTTTCCGGCATCTACTCAGGTTTGGGCTGACCTGAAGGGATATACAATTCCTGTAGATGCAAATGCAACTCAGGAGCAAAGAGATATTGCACTATCTCCATACTTCAATACTCTCTATGCTTTCAGCACTCAACGTAAAGATTCAGCCTCGTTCTATTCAGCAGGAGATAAATTTACTTTCCCTGTAAAAACTTATCCTTATACATCTTTTGATGAGTTTGAATTTTCAACAACTGTTGATGGAGCATTGACTGAAGAGCAGGAAAGAGCACTTTTTGACAAAGTGAATGTTTTCCCAAATCCAATGTATGGATATAATCCATATACTGCATATAGCGGGCTGGCAGCAGATGATCCATTTGTAACTTTTACAAATCTGCCAAACGAGGAAGTAACAATTAAAATCTATTCCTTGTCCGGACAATTATTAAGAACTCTTGTCAAAGATCCGACTTCATCTTCTCCGTTCGTATCGTGGAATTTGCTGAATGAGTCTGGATTAAGAGTTGCATCTGGTTTATATCTTGCAATTGTTTCATCACCAAAATACGGCGATAAAGTACTGAAGTTCTCGATAATTATGCCGCAAAAACAATTACCAAGATTTTAAGCATTCGGTTTAAGTTGTATCAATGGATGCATTTATTTAACATATTGGAGTTTAAAAATGAAAAATAATTTAATTCTATTATTTATTGTCCTCTTCAGTATTTCGTTATACGCAGGGGACGATTCTAGAAAGGGTACTAACGGTGCAGACCAATTGCTTGTACCGGTGGGTGCCCGAAGTATAGCAACCAGCGGAGCATTTGTTGCAAATGTGATAGGATTGGAATCTATATACTATAATCCTGCCGGATTAGACATGTCGCAAAGTACTGAGGCAATGTTTAGTTATATGAATTATGTTGCAGATATCAATTTATCATATTTTGCTATCGGTACTAACCTTGGCGATTTGGGATCAATAGCCATAAGCTTTAAGTCGTTTGACTTTGGAGATATTCCTGTTACTACTAATGAATTTCCTGATGGAACAGGCTACACTTATTCTCCGAATTTTATGACTATTGGTTTATCTTATTCTAAAGTTCTTACTGACAGAGTTTCGATTGGAACTAATTTTAAGCTGATTAACGAAAGCATTGGTAATACAAGTGCAAACGGTTTTGCTATTGATGCCGGTGTTCAATATAAATTTACTGATCAGCTCTCAATCGGAGCAGCTATTCATAATATCGGACCAAATATGGTGTATGGCGGTCAGGATCTTCGTGTGCAGACCGGTGTTCCTGGTTCCGTTATTGGTGCTCCAAACGGCACTTATGAAGTAGTTGCTGAAGAATTTCAGATACCAAGTTATTTCCAGCTAAGTTTGGCTTATAAAGAATCCTTAGATGAACAAAATATGCTGAATTTTGCCAGTACTTTTACTGCAAATAACTCTTTGGAAGATGCCTTTAACTTTGGATTAGAGTATAGTTACATAAACACTTTTTTCATCAGAGGCGGTTATCAGTTATTTACTGAAAATACTAAAGAATCAATTTACGGATTTACTGCCGGTGCGGGTATAAATTATGATTTCTCTGATATTGGTGTTTCGTTTGACTATGCTTACAGAGATGTGAAGGAGTTTCCAACTTCTAACCATATATTCACTGTAAAATTATCTTTCCAATAAAAGGAACATAGTGTAAATTTAAAGCGTCTATTAACCACAATAGACGCTTTTTTATTAATAAAGAGAATAGCCAAATGAAAGAACTTTTTATCATATTTGTGCTTTTTACATTTACTTGTTTACCTCAATCTGCTTTTGATTTTGAATTTGATTATGCACAATTCGGATATGATTCAACTTCCAATTTTTTAGAGTTATATTATTCGTTTAATCAGACATCGTTAAATGTGAGCAGTGAAAATACTCACACTAATCTGCAGGGGCTTCTAAAAATATTTATTAAAAATACTGAAACTGAAGATACCCTGGTTTATAATCAATGGAAAGTTCAACATGATATAGACACAAGCCAGGCATCAAACCAGATGCTGGTTGGTACTTTAGGATTTGTAGTTCCACAAGGTAATTACCATTGTGAAGTAACCGGCAGTGATTTAACAGATATTTCTAAATCAAGAGTTATTTCTGAAGAGATAAAGATTGTACCTTTTATTCATCAAGGTTTAAATATCAGTGATATTCAACTCGCATCAAAAATGATTCAGGGAAGCGAGAATAAAAACTCTATTTTTTATAAGAATACTTATGAAGTTATTCCTATTCCAAATTTAGTCTTTGGCAGCTTACAGCCGGTATTATTCTTTTATATTGAAATTTACAACCTTCAATCTGAGTTGTTAAAAAGTCCGCAAATTAAAATGAACCAGATGTTATATAACAGCCGCGGTAAACTTGTTAAAGAGAAACACAAATATTTTTTAAGAAACTCTGACAGCCGGGTAGAAGTAGGATCGCAGATTTTAACAACTTATCCTACAGATGCCTATACTTTGGTAATATCATTGATAGACAGTACAGCAAATGTAGGAGTATCAACAGCCAAAAAGTTTTTTGTATATAATCCTGATGTTGCTGTAGAAGATTCATTTGAAATTTCAACTACTCATGTTTTAAGCTCTGCATTTGGTTCAATGTCTGAAGAAGAACTTGATGATCTGTTTGATAAATCCCGCTATATTGCCAGTAAGAATGATATGGAAAAATACGGAAAGCTGAACACTATTGACGGCAAAAGAGAATTTACCTATGAGTTCTGGAAAGCAAAAGATGAAAATTCTTCTTTACCTGAAAATGAATACTTCAGACAATATCTGCAGCGTATTGCTTATAGTAACGAAAGATTTACATCTATGGGTAAACCCGGATGGAAAACTGATAGAGGAAGAATCTATTTACTTTATGGCGAACCGACAGAAATTGAGAGATATCCTAATCAATTGGAAACAAGACCTTACGAAATATGGCATTATACAGAAATTGAAGGCGGTATATATTTTATCTTCGGTGATCTTACAGGCTTTTCTGATTATAGTTTGATTAACTCTACAAAGCGTGGAGAATTAAGAGATGATAATTGGGAACGGCGGATTACAATAAGATAAATTAGTTTATTTTATCCCCGGATTTTTGCCGGGGTTTTTATTAAATATTCTCACCAACATATCTTGTCATTTATTATTTTTAGGTCAATAAGAAAACAGAATATTGAAAAATAGAATTGAGTACATATTATTTCTGGGTTTAAGCTATTTATGCAGGTTAATCGGATTAAAAAATTCACACAAAGTTGCAAAGATTCTGGCTTATCTGTTTTTCCATTTTGTTCCAATCAGAAAAGATGTTGTAATTGATAATCTGACCAAAGCTTTCCCGGAAAAATCAGAAAAAGAAATTAAGAAAATAGCTTTCGGTACCTTTCATAGTTTTTTTATTACCCTGGTTGAGATCTTATATTTACCCTGGACTACAGAAGAGCAATTGGATGATATAGTTGAGTTTTATAATCTCGATCTGTTAGAAAAAAGGTATTTGGAAAATAATGGATTAATAGTTCTCTCAGCACATTTTGGTAATTGGGAATATTGTGCAGTTGCAGGAGGATTAAAAACAAAAAGAAAATTTTCTGTAATTGTAAAACCTCAGCGTAACTCACTTGTTAATGAATGGATAAACAAAGTAAGAACAAAATGGAATAACGAAGTTGTTACGCTTGGAGTTTCGATAAGAAACGTGTTTGCAGTTCTTATGAAAAAAGGGATTGTTGCAATGGTGGCTGATCAGAGAGGTCCGGAAGAAAGTATAAAACTTGATTTCTTTGGAAGAAAAACATCCGTTTATACCGGTCCGGCAGTTCTTTCATTAAAAATGAATTCACCTTTAATATACGGGATTGCAGTAAGACAGCCTGATTTCCGGTATAAAATAGTTCTTGAAGAAATTAGCAGAGAAAATTTACCCGAAGGCAGCGAAGAAAGTATCCGTGAACTTTCAGAAAGAATGTTAGTATATCTTGAGGGTTATATAAGAAAATATCCTGAACAATGGTTCTGGATGCATAAA
>JAVEUY010000263.1:0-4830 GCA_034005315.1 Ignavibacteriaceae bacterium
AGTATTTAAACAATTGAAAGAAAGTTTTGGCAATCTGTTATTTGACAGCACAATCAGTGTTAACAGTAAACTTATAGAAGCTTATAATAATGAGAAAACAGTAGTGGAATATTTTCCCGGCGCAAAAGGATCTTTGGATTATATGAATCTTGCAAAAGAAGTATTGATGAGGATTAACTAATGTCTGAACAGGAAAATATATTTTCAAATAAAGAGAGGATTATTCAGGAGTATGTTCCCGGTAAACAGGTAACGCTTGCTCATTTAATCGCTCATCCGGGTGAGGAGCTATGTAAAAAAATCGGTGTTCCTGATGTTGATGCAATCGGGATAATGACATTAACTCCGGGTGAGACTGCTATAATAGCAGGCGATATCGCATTAAAAGCTGCAGAAGTTCAGATTGGATTTTTAGACAGATTTACCGGCGCACTTGTTATTTACGGCTCAGTCGGAGCTGTAGAAGAATCATTAAAAACTGTTAATGATAAATTAGAAAAATTATTAAACTATACACCATGCACGTTGACGATTACATAATGACAGACAAACTTACAAACTTCATTTTAATAGGTGGAGTCGGTGTTGGTAAAACATCGCTGTTTAATATGTTATTGGGAATTAAAGACGAGCCTTTGAAAACACAGGCGCTTGTTTATCATAACGAAAAAACTGTTGATACTCCGGGTGAATATTTTGATAGCCCGAGACTTTATTCGGCAATAATTCAAACGATGTCGGACATTGATACAATTATTTATGTTCATCCGGCTAACTCAACTGAAAGAAAACTGCCGCATGGTTTATTTCAGATTTATAATTCAAAAAGATTAATCGGTGTTATTTCAAAAACAGATTTACCGGATGCAAATATTAATGAAGTGGAAGAAATCTTAAGAGATTTCGGAATCGAAGGAGAAATCTTTAAGGTCTCAATTTATTCTGAAAGTTCAATAGATAAACTGAGAGAGTTTCTTAGTAAGGAATAAAAAAAATTTTATATCAATTTAGACAGATGAGAAAAATATGAAAAAATTAATCTCTGCAAACATCGTTCAGGAATGCTATAAGGAAGGGCTAAAATACATTTATGTAGATGATAAAAAAACTATAATAACATCCGAAGCAAGAGACTTAGCCCAGAAATACAATATAAAATTTAATTACTGCAGTCCGGTTTCAGCAGGCAGTGTTGAAAATTCCGCTAAAACAACACTTGAGTTAATTCCGGTTATTGTAGATAAAATAGCTTCCAAACTTGAAGGTTCGGATTATAACAAAGATGAAATAGCAGCAATAGTTTGTAAATATCTTGAGAAAGAAAATGAAGCTGCTTGTAATGCTGATGCAGGATATATTTCAGGTAAAGCGCCAAACGGATTAAAAGTAGTAAAAGGTAATTCAGTTAAACTGAAAAGATTTGAAGATGCAGGAAAGGATAAAAATGTTAATCTGCTTGATGTAATAACTTATCAGGACGGTTCACCGATGTCAGCCGGAATTATGTCCTGGAAAAAAGAAGATTCTTTTCAGTGGGAATTAACCTATGATGAAGTTGATTATGTAATTGAAGGTGAATTAGAAATTACAATTGACGGACAAGTGTTTTCCGGAAAACAAGGTGACATTTTTTATATACCAAAAGGAAGTAAAATAATTTTTGGAACACCGGGTTATACTAAAATTATGTATGTAACATATCCGGCAAACTGGTCTGCATAAACTGAGAATTATATGAACGATAAATTCTTGACAGAAACAGAACTAAGAGAAAGATTCAGTCTTACGTGGGGCACAGAGATTCATCTGCCCTATAACACAAGATTGACTCCTTCTGCTGCTCAGTATCTTAATGACAGGAAAATATCAGTAAAGTATATTGATGAGCAGGGAAAAGTTTATATAAAAAACAGTGCTGGGAATGATATCAGGGAAGAAAAGAAAGTTCATCCGTTAACAACTTCTGATCAAAGACCGGATGCACTTTACTGCGGATTATGTAATAACAAAATTGAAACTAAGTCGGATGTTTTAACCTGGCTGGATTCAAATAATCTTGTTCCGAAAAATCATCCGCGAATTGCATTCAGAGGTAAGCTCGATAGTTTAATCTCTTATGCAGTTCTTGTTCAAAATGAATTTGTGAATTATGAAGGACCTGAAATCATTAAAAGATTTCTTGCTGATATAAGATCTAATATGGGTAATGTTCTTAAAGCTGAAGTTAAAGATGAGAATTTAGACCCGATTTTTATGGGCGATTTTTCGGATGATGCAATTCGAAAAATATCTCATAATCCGTTAAAGTATTTAGGTTACGATCATATTGTGCCTGAAGTAAGTCACGGTAAATGGATCGCATTATTGAACTATCTGAGATCAATGGTTAGAGAAGCTGAGTTAGCAGCAGCAAACTTGTATATAGACGCATCGTTAAAAGTTTTAAGACCGGATATTATGAGAGCACTTAACAGATTAAGCAGTGCATTATACATAGTTATGATTATGATTCTTTTTTCGGATAAAGGTAAAAATTTAGATTTAGTAATTGATGAAATAAAATGAACTTAGTAGAAACCTGTAAATTAAAAATTAAAGAAAATCCAAAGAGAGTTGTTTTTCCTGACTCTAAGGATGAGCGTGTGCTTAAAGCTGTAAGATATCTGGCTGATGAAGGTTTAGCAATTCCAATTTTAATCGGCGGTCCTTTTGAAATCAGAGACTTTGCTGATGAATACAGAATTTCTACAAAAGGTATTAACATTATAAGTCCTGCTCAGTGTCCTGATATCAAAAATTTTGCTTCAACATTTTATGAACTCAGAAAACATAAAGGAATAACACTTGAAGAAGCAGAAAAATTAATTCTTGAACCTGTCAACTATGCAGCAATGCTTGTAAGAAAAAAAGGAGCAGATATTTGTATTGCAGGAAATCTTTCAACAACTGCAAGTGTGTTAAAAGCTGCAATTCAGATAATCGGAATGCCTGAAGGGATAAAAACAGTTTCAAGTTTCTTTTTGATGATAAGTCCGGATGGAAATACTATTTATTCATTTTCGGATTGTGCCGTTATTCCTGAGCCGACAAGCGAACAGTTGGTTGATATTGCATATTCATCAGCAATGAATTATAAAAGTATTACCTGTAATACACCTAAAACAGCATTGTTGTCGTTTTCAACAAAGGGAAGTGCAGAACATTCATCAACTGAGAAAATTAAAAATGCAGTAAAAATATTATCAGCAAAATATCCGGATATGATTTTCGATGGTGAGATACAGTTTGATGCAGCATTAGTTCCTGAAGTTGGAAAAAAGAAAGCTCCCGATTCAAAGATTAAAGGTGATGCAAATGTGTTTGTATTTCCGTCATTGGAAGCAGGTAACATAGGATATAAAATAGCTGAAAGACTTGGTAATTATTTAGCGTTAGGTCCTTTTATACAAGGGCTTGCTAAGCAGATGCATGATCTTTCGCGCGGATGCAGTTGGCAGGATATTGTTAACACAACTGTTATCGCGTCTTGTATTGAAAATTAAAAATTGAAAATTAGAAATTAAAAATTAGAAATTAAATCATTTATTACTTCACAAAAAAGAGGAGAAAAAAATGGAAGCATTAGGACTGATAGAGACCAGAGGATTGGTTTCATTAATTGAAGCTTCCGATGCGATGGTAAAAGCTGCAAGAGTTAAACTTGTCGGATGGCAGAAAATCGGTGGCGGCTATGTTACAGCATTGGTAAGAGGCGATGTTGCTGCATGTAAAGCTGCAACAGATGCAGGTGCGGCTGCAGCTCAAAAAATCGGAGAACTTGTTGCTGTTCATGTAATTCCACGTCCGCACGGAGATCTTGAAGATATATATTCAATTAAATTATTAGAAAAATAAATTATTAAATGAAAGGAAACACAATGGAAGCTTTAGGAATGATTGAAACAAAAGGTCTTGTGGGTTTAATCGAAGCATCAGATGCAATGGTAAAAGCTGCAAGAGTTAAATTAGTCGGCTATCAACAGATTGGCGGCGGCTATGTTACTGCATTGGTAAGAGGTGATGTTGCTGCATGTAAAGCTGCTACAGATGCAGGTGCTGCTGCTGCTCAGAGAATCGGTGAACTTGTTGCAGTTCATGTAATACCAAGACCTCATGGAGATCTTGAAGATATTTATAAAATAGCTGTTAAGACCCCATTAGAATAATTATAACAGAGTATCTGTTTTAATTTTAGTGTTTTAATAATATTACTTCGGTAAGAAAGTGTAGGTAATGCTATGGAATTAGCTAAAGTAATAGGAAATGTTGTTGCAACAGTTAAGATAGAAAATCTTGGAGCGGGAAAACTCTTGCTGGTAAAATCTATTGATGAAAACGGTAATGAAGTTGGTAATCCGCAGGTTGCGCTGGATACTATCGGTGCGGGTGAAGAAGAAATTGTATTACTCGTTCGCGGAAGTTCAGCAAGAGTCTCCCTTTCCAATAAATCTTCTGTCGATTTAAATGTTGTTGGAATTGTTGATAACATTCGTTCAAACGGTAAGGTAGTGTATATCAAAAATGAACCTATTCTAAAGGAATAAATAATGGAACTTACAAAGCAGGATGTAAATCTTATTGTTGAAGGTGTGCTGAGAAGATTAAAAGAAGCTCCGGGTTATGATAAAAAGGGCAGACTGCCGATGGGAGTTTTTGAAACTCTTGAAGAAGCATTTTACGAATCTGAAAATGCACAAAAGAAAATCAGAAATCTGGAACTGCGCCATAAAATTATTAATGCAATAAGAGAAGCATCAGTTAAACATGCTGTAGAATTATCAGAGTTGGCAG
>JAVEUY010000264.1:0-4815 GCA_034005315.1 Ignavibacteriaceae bacterium
CCAGAAGACCCTGCAAATAGATTAGAGCCAGAGACGGTAAGGGAGTAGACGTAAGTGCTCGTCAATCCGTTATTGACCGCTGTCCAGCTTGTGCCGTTGTTGGTTGAAAGAAAGACACCGCCGCCCCAAGTTCCGGCAAATAGATTCGTTCCTGAGACGGTAAGAGACCTGATATAAGTGTTCGTCAATCCGCTATTGACCTCTGTCCAGCTTGCGCCGTTGTCGGTTGAAAGGAAGACACCGTTGCCCTCAGTCCCGGCAAAGAGGTTTGTACCCGAGACGGTAAGAGACCGGACATCAGAGTTCGTCAATCCGGTCGCTGTCCAGCTTACGCCGTTGTTGGTTGAAAGAAAGACACCGCTGCCCTCATTTCCGGCAAAGAGATTCGTGTCCGAGACGGCGAAGCAAGAAACAATGCCGCTGTAAAAACTGTTAGTTTGTATCCATTGAGCAGTAAGCTGGCTAGTCGTTATTATAAAGCTAACTGCTAATAGTGTCAGAATTCGTGCGAGTGTTTTCATAGGGCTAACTCCTCTTTTGATATTGTGAAAGGCAATTGCACCTAACATAATTCTTTACGTAATATTGTGTATAATATTCTTTAAAAACTATGCTTACTTCGTAATAACTTAAAATTAAAAATTATCTTGTTATAAAATATGGAAAGACAGGAACTAAGTAAATAATAAAAAATTATTTTCAAAATATGATAAAGCTTTCAGGCAGGAAATAATAATAACGATGATATCGGTAAACGTATATAAAGCGTTTGGTCTTTCTAAATATTTTCTATCCCTAAATTTTTATACGTTTCCAGCAAAGCATCCCGATTATCTGTAATAATTAATACTTTATCCTTATCATGTAAAACCGTTGAACCGGTTGGTACAAAATATTTTTCTTCGCGGTTTACCAATACTGCTAAAGTGTTATCCGGAAAAGGTAAGTTCATAAGTTGATTTCCGTTTTTCAGGATTTCAGAGGTTATTTCAATTTCAGTTGTTACTGATTTAATATCAGTAGAGAAATCAACATCAAAACTGTTTAATTTTTTTATCTTCACCGGTTTTTCTGCCAGCTTGAGCCATCTTGCAACAAGCGGAAGAGAAGTGCCTTGCACAATTAAAGAAACCAGTGTGCAGAGAAAAACTATATTAAATATTAATCTTGCATGCGGTACATTTTCAACAAGCGGTATTATCGCAAAAATAATCGGCACTGCTCCTCTTAATCCAACCCACGATACATAGGTTTTATCTTTAAATGGCATTTTCCGGAAAGGCAGCAAACACAAAAAGACGGTCAAAGGACGTGTAAAAAATATCATCAGGAAACTAATTATAAGACCAGGAATAATTATCGGCACTAATTCATGTGGATTTACAAGTAAACCTAAAGTTAAAAACATTGTAAGCTGTGCCATCCAGGCTAACCCGTCAAAAAAATTGAGTGATGAGCGTTTGTGAACAAGCTTTGAATTACCAATCACTAATCCTCCGACATAAACAGCAAGAAATCCATTTCCTTTGACAAAATATGTTATAGAAAAAATAAAAATACAGAAGGTAAACAACAAGATCGGATACAGCGAATCATTCCCGAGTTTAATTCGGTTAATTATTCTGACAGCAAGTTTACCAAATGCAAAACCCAACAATGCACCAATACTGAGTTGTAATATCAGTGTGCCGCCGGCTAACCAGTAATTCGGTTGAAAATCCTGCTTAATGATGCTTATAAAAGTTACAACCAAAACATAAGCCATCGGGTCGTTACTTCCGCTTTCAAGCTCCAGCATTGGGCGAAGATTATTTTTTAATTGCAGATTTTTGGATCGGAGAATAGAAAACACTGATGCTGAATCAGTTGAAGCCATAGTTGAAGCTAATAATAAAGAAGTTAATAGTCCGACTCCTGCTGCTGCCATAGTTATACCTAATACCAGCCAGATAATTACACCGGTGATTATTGCCGTTAAAAACACACCCAGCGTTGCCAATACAACACCTTGTGCTATTATAGGACGAATTTCTGAAGTCTTGGTGTCTAAGCCGCCGGAGAAAAGAATAATACACAAAGCAATGGTTCCAATGGAGTTTGCAAACTGAATATTTTCAAATTGTATTCCCAAGCCATCACTGCCGCTAAGCATACCAACACCTAAAAACAATAATAATGCAGGAACCCCGAATCTTGAGCTTGCCTTTCCAGCCAAAATACTTAGAAAAAACAAAACTGATACGACTAGTAAAACAATCTCAATCTGTAAACTCATATTATTATTTTGCTATGTTTGATTTCTTGTAATCATTTAAATTATCTGCTCATCTGTTTATTACGCTTGTCTGAAACGCTGTAGCTGCTTGACATTCGGGCGGGCGCTTTTTTGCTGAAACCTTCGAAGAAAGAACTACTTTACAAATATACTAAAATATTTAAAGCTGAGTAATTCACTCTGCCTGCTGGACATTTTGTTCGTTAATTGCTGTCCTGATCTCTGATAAATTTCAATGTTAATATTCTCGGAATTGAAGTAGTATCTCCATCATCAAAATATTCTTTTACTTCAGTAATTATCAATCCGTTTTGTTTAGCCAAACTTATAAATTCAGAAATATGATGAGTGAAACCAGTTACTGTTTGTTTACCCTCTTCATTTTCATAACCTGCCTTAGAACCCAAATACTGTTTAAACGGATGTAGTTCTCCGATATATAATATTCCGTTTTCTGTTAAATGCTCAGAGATTAATTTAAAAATTCTGTTTATGTTCTCAATATGTTCAAGGACTAAACTGCAAACCACCAAATCAAATTTTTCATTAGTGAAAGTCCAGTCTTCATTAATATCCGCTTTCAGAAATTGAACATTGTCATTTGAAATTTTATTCCGGGCAATAGTCAGCATTTCTTCAGATAAATCAACAGCAATGATTTTATGTCCTTTAGTTATTAGCCACTCTGTGTTTTTACCTGTTCCGCAGCCTATTTCCAAACAATTTTCAAACCTGATATCATTTAAGGTTTCTCTTAATGATATTGCTTCCAAATCTCTAGTTTTGTTTTGGTTTGTGTCATATTGCTCTGACCAATATTTATATGCTTCTTCTACGTTCATTTTTATTTCAGCACTATTTCTACAAAGCTTTCACTCATTCCAGGCTGTGTTATAACATTTGCAAATTTATTCATAAATGATTTTGGAGATGAGTTAATGTTAATGAACATTACTTCATCAGTTAGTTTAGTTTTTTTTGCTGTCCCAGAAGATTCCATTAAAAGTTTTACAGCAGCACTTCGCACTCTCTTGTAAAATTGTCTCTTGCATGCCCGGTTTTCTTTTCTGTTGACGGTATCAGCGGGATTATGTTTTATTTTGTGGTCTTACCGCCCATTGTCGTAAACACACTATCAACAGGTTCCCAAAGCTCTATTTTATTTCCATCGTCGTCCATAATGTGTATGAACTTTCCATAATCGTAAGCTTCGATACTGTCCAGAATCGTTACACCATTATTTCTGAGTTTGTTTACCAGCCCTTCAATATTTTGAACACGATAGTTTATCATAAACTCTTTTTTTGAAGGTGAGAAATATTTACTCCCCTGCTTGAAAGGACTCCATTGCAAATAATTTATTTCGTCTGGTCTGTTTGCATTTCTGAATTCAAAACTTGAACCCCATTGGTTTACTTCAAGTCCTAAATTTTCAGAATACCACTCTCTTGTTTTATCTGGGTTTTCGGAGAAAAAGAAAATCCCGCCTATTCCGGTTACTTTCGGTGTAGTATCTTGTCCGGAAACCGATTCATCCGGTTGTTTTATTTGTTCTGCCATATTTATTGATTTGTTAGTTGTCAGACTGCAGGCTGTTAGTGCAGCCAAAATGGAAATTATAAATATTAATTTAATCATTTTGTTCATTTTATTTATTACGGTTTTAATTTCCAGACTTTATCTGAAAACGGAAGATATTCGGACAATGCTGCTGAACCATACCAGTTATAAATATCAAAATCCAGAAGTCCGTTTTTTATAGCAAGGTCTGTTTGCAAAAGCTCTTTTGCTTCATCAACAGTATTGATGTTAGTTAAAATAAAAATTCCTCTGTAATCATTTTTATTCTTGCCAAATGGTCCTGCAACTATCATTTTCCCATCTTCAACCAACCTGTTAATGTTATTAAGATGTCCTCTAAAACTTTCGCTAATGATTCCTTTGTCTGTTATTTCGTTTGTTCCGGTTTTGAGAATAACTAAAAAATAACTTTTCATTCCGTAATCATCACTTCCTAATTTATCAGCCAATGACTTATCGTAATTGGGATTTGCAATAGTTGTATCTTTTATGTTTTGTTTAATCATTTTGAATGAAAAACTTTTTTGGTTTCCATCAGAAATTTGTATAAAAATTTCATTGTCAGAAAGTTTTTGATAACTGATCTTTTTAGGAAAGTCGTGATCTGGATTTTCAAAAGTGAATGTGCTGTCTGCTTTTGTTAGTTTAAACTCAATTCCTTTTCCGTTATTTTGGTTAATAACGGCTGCTGTGTAAATGGTCTGATTATTTTTTTCAGAAATATCAAGATATTCTGAAATTTCAATTTGTCCGTTTTTGATTTTGTATGAAAATCCTTTTAAAATCCGGCTGTTCAGTTTATCCCAATGTTCGTAAACATCTTCGTTTTCCATTTTCCAGGTTCCATGCAGAAAATCGGGAATACCTGATTGTCCAAAAGTCAGGTTTACCGCCAATAGTGTAATGATAAAAAGTATATGCTTCATTATGTTATCTTTTTGTTAATGCATTGTCGTTTA
>JAVEUY010000265.1:0-4804 GCA_034005315.1 Ignavibacteriaceae bacterium
ATTAGGTGGCAAACCAGCAAGTGAATACTTAGTAAAAAATGATTCAACAGCACAGCGTACATTTAGCGATTTGAAGTATGTAGATAAAGCATCTACTCAAACAATTACAGGTAATAAAACTTTCTCTGGAAATAAAACTGTATTTGGTACTACTACTAATGATAGTGTTGCAGTAAGAGGTAGGTTAAATGTTAATAATAAGTTTACTGTTGGAAATAGTTTATCATATATGAAATATGAGCCTTTTGATAATTACAGTTTCAAATTACGAATATATGATAATTTTGATGCAATGGATTGGTATGGGTTTACTATTGATTATCCTGGCTTTACTTTAGCAAAATTAAAAATTATGATAGCCCCATCATCAAACCCTGGCATTCTTTCTATGAATGGAAGTTCAGTAAATGCTAGTGATGGCAATTGGGTTATACAACATCCATATTCTTTATATTCTGTTAATGGGTTTAGAACAGATGGAGATATAATAGGTGGAGAATATAGCAAAATATTTTTAACAGATACAGTATTTGTAAAAACAGTTAAGATTGATTCTGCATATTCATTCCCAACAGCAGACGGTACTAATGGACAAGTGTTAAAAACAAATGGTAGTGGTATTTTAACTTGGGCTAATGTTTTATCATCAACTGGTGTTGGTAGTTTTAATCCTGATTATGCTTATTTAGACACAACAATAACAGGAGAGGCAACTTTAACTGATGAGGTAAAAGATTCAATAAGACAAGCTATGGATTTATATAGAGGAGTAAATAGTTGGTTTGACTATTCTGCTTCGAATGTTTTGCGACTTGGCAAAAGCTATAACGATAAAAGGTTTAATAATGGGGCATATTCAGATGTATGGAACATTGACTATGTAGTACCACCTTACAACTTATCTTCAAGTTGGCTTTATCCTATTGAGCATAGAACAGATTATTATAACGATACTCTTAAAACTACATCTTCGGTTTTTAACTTATTTAATATTGATGGTACTGGTACACCTATATGGAGTGGTTCTTCAATCGTGATTGGTGGTAACCATACAAATATTAACTTTGGAGATTTACCCGACTCAGTTGGATTAAGTAATTCTTATGCTTTTGGTAATAGAGTGCAGATTGGCGAAGATAATAAAACAGAAGTAGCTTCAAGATTCCCTATGCCATTTAGGATGTACACAGGTGATGTTGTTTCAGGTGGTACTTATACTTATCCCTCATTCATATTCTATTATTCAAATCTCGCTAACGTAAGTGCTGATAGTAAATATCACTTTTATGGTGAGGGTAATTATCCTTCTTATTTCGGAGGCAATGTAGAAATAGATGGGAGTTTAATAATTGATGGTGACACTGTAACGACAACAAGTGCAATAGTAGGAACAACTGAAACTTTAGATAGTATTATAATTGCATACTGGAATAATGAATTAGGTGGTACTGGCGACACTACGGGTTTATGGAACAATGTTTACAGTATTGTGGATGGATTGGGAGATGGTATTATAGGTACAACAGCAACTTTAGATTCCATCATAGCTGATTATTGGAATGATAATTTAGGTAGTGGTACTTGGGATAGCACTTATGCTTATCAAAGAATTACTGCCTTAGAAAGCACAGTAACCTCACTTCAAAATTCAATCAACAATATCCTTGCAGCATTAGATACCTGCGGATGTAGTGCTTCAACGGCAGATAATACTCCGCCTTTAGCACCTACAAGCTATACTGCTATTGGTGGTACTTCACAAACTCAATATGTAACTACTTGGACAGATCCCATTGCTTCTGATTTAGATTCAATAAGATGGTATGAAGGTTCGAGTAATGATACAACTTCAATGACTTGGATAACATCTATCCCAGCAGGAACTGAAACTTACACAAGGACAGGCAGAACAGCTAATACAACTTATTGGAGTGCTGTTAAAGCGGTTGATGATAGTGGAAACGTAAGCTATTTCAGTAACATTGATTCAGCAACTACTCAAAGCGTTGCAGGTGCTATTCCTGTAATTGAATCATTTACAAGTGATTCTGTGGCAGGAGCCCAAAGAATAGTATTAAGTAAACCATCGGGAGTACAAGCAGATGATTTACTTCTTATAGTTGTTGCAAGTGATGACCCTAATGATACTCAACAATGGAATAACACAACTAATAAACCAACAGGTTTCACTTGGGCTTCAACTACTATATCAGGAGTAACTGGTACAGGTAGAAACGATTGCCAAACCCACATAGCTGTATTCTGGAAAATAGCAACAGGTTCAGAAACAGATACTATTGGTATTCCTTCAGTTGGAACAAACAATGACCAAGTGGGTTATTATCTAAGAATATCAGGTGCATTAACAAGTAATCCATTAGACGTTTGGGATAGTCCTTTAGATTCAACCTTATATCAATCAGTTGATACTATCCAGATACATAGCCAAACAACTAATTATGATAATGAACTTGCACTTGTTGTATGTGCCAATGATGGTGGTAACTATGGGCTTACGGTTGAAACTGCTGGATGGAGTGCGGTTAGTGATAACTGGGTTGATGATTCTGAATATGGATTACATCTAATCATTGGCGAGAAGGAAATGCCAACAGCAGGTGCAACAGGACAATGTATTATAAAAAATGCAACTAAAACTCCTAATGGTAGTAAAGTTGGGATGATATTAACCATAAGGAGTGAATAATGAAAAGAATATTAAGCATAACATATACAATAGTCTTAATGATTCTGTTAAGCTATCAGATGTTTGCACAAACTAATTGGTATGTGGATAATACAGCAAGCGGCTCTAATAATGGAACAAGCTGGGCTAATGCCTGGACATCATTTGCATCAATAAATTGGAGTTCAATTCAGGCAGGTGATTATATCTATATTTCTGGCGGGACTGATTCTTTGGTTTATTCGGGTTCATTATCTCCTAATAAAAGCGGTACAAAAGCAAACCGAATCAGAATCTGGGCAGGCAAATATTCGCCAAGTCCGTCAGGTCATAGTGGTAGAGTAATAATAAATGGAGGTTCATATAATATTCATATACAAGATGCAAGTTATTTATGGATAAAAGGACTTGAGTTAAGAAATGCAAGCAGTCACGCAGTTAATATTGAGGATAACTCCACAGGGATTATAATAGATTCACTTAACATATACCAGTTTAATACAGGTGGCGGCGATGGTTACGGAATAAGATTAACTGCATTAGCTGACAGCACAGTAATACAATACTGCACAATTAAAGATATGATTGATGGTGTAGGGCAAAGTGATGTAATCCAGATAAATTACTGGAATGAATATAAACCAACCAGAACAATAATTCACGATAATTTTCTGCAATGCAGAAGTCAAGATCCTATGGCACACAATGATGTTTTGCAAAGTGTAGCTTGTGATGGATTCATTATTTACAATAATATTCTCATCAGTGATTCTGTCGGTAGCGGAGCAGAAGGTGGAGGAATGCCGTTTATTTTAAGCAATATAAATTGGGGAGGGGATAATCCCGTAATTATTTTTAATAATTTTGCTTATATGGGTGGTCTATGGTATCCAAATGCAAACTATGGCAATACATTTTATGCAAGGCACGATGATGGTGGTAATTCAGGAAATCAGCCATCTAAAGTATTTGTATTTAATAATGCTTTTATCAGTAATGGTCCTCGAAATTCCGTATTTGCACAGGAATATCTTGTACATTTTGCATCAAACAATATATTTGCAAGTTATTGTCCATCTGGTAATGATCCACAGGGAAGAAGCTGGAGAGACAATAGTGCTCACGGATGGCATTCAGTGTTTGGTGGAAGCACAGCTTATGGAAATTATTTAAGAATGGATAGTGCTCGTTATAATTTAGTATGGAAACAGGATAGTGTGCAGTCTGGTTTATTTGCAGGCGAGTTTATTAAGCCAGGTGGTGGAACACAAAGCTTTAGTAATTGGAGTCAATGGGTAGCAGCAGGCGGAACAGGATTAAACAGAGACCCATTATTTGTATCTAACTTTGGTCACGAACCAGATCAGTCATTACTTAGACCAGACTTAAAACCAAATTCACCTGCTATTGATGCAGGAGAGGATTTGACATATCTGTATAATTATTTTAAGAATACTTTGGGATATGATTTGCCAGAGATGTTGAGTGATTTTTATGGTACTCCGAGAGGGGAAAACTGGAGTATTGGTGCTTATGAATATCCTGAAGGCGGGGTAGTTGACAGCTTGCCAAATGCTTTTACCTTCACAGATATTACCAATGCAGAGCGTTCAACAGAGTATCAATCTAATCTTATTACTCTGGCTGGATTTGATAGTGCCTATGCAAGAGCAGGTGGAGCAGAATATGTTGTTTATCCTTTGGGTGTAGCACCAGAGCCACCATTAAATTGGGTAACAGGATATACGAAAGTATTTCCAACTGACAAGATTAAAGTAAGGTTGATATCAAGCTCTAATTATTCGACCGCAGTGAATGTTACCTTAACAGTAGGAAGCCGTTCAGATACTTATACAGTAACAACGAAAGCAGAATCTGGTAATCCGTCAAGCGGCAGTAAGATATTAAAAAGCAGTAATGGAAACTTCATAAAAGACAGCACAGGAAAGGTTATAAGAATACAATGAAAATTGTAGTAGGAATATTATTTATAATATCTGCTTTTTTATTTGCCTATGAAGAAACTCAGGAATGGCTTGGTACTAAGTGGGGTGATATTAGGGAACATATTGTAAGCATATTCCACAGAGCGAGTTTAATTGTACTTGGCTACTATTT
>JAVEUY010000266.1:0-4802 GCA_034005315.1 Ignavibacteriaceae bacterium
AAATTGAATCTGTTCCTGCAGCTTTTGTATTAGAATCATACACATTTGTTCCTCCAATTGCATCCCATGTATTAGTTATTTTGTTAAATTCAGACAAAATAAATCCGTTTCCTGCAGTTCCTGCAGTGGCATGAATTTCAATCTGTTCTACAGAATTAACTGTTGGGAAGACTACCTTTCCACCGGCTGCAACTTTATCAATAGCAATTCTGTTGGTATGAATTTCTCCTTTTATTCCTTTTATTGTGCCGGTATATATTATTGCTGAAGTCAAATCAAATCCATTAATCATTTCGGAAGGATAAGTTCCAGTTGCAGGTTGAGCCTCTGCAACAGTACCCCATGTATTATCATTAAAATCAGTATTTAGTGCATTACTTGCATACGGATCAAGTGTTGTAACTTCAGCTGATGAAGCAGAAGGATAAGAATCGGCATGATTTGTAACGTTTCCTTTTGCAATTACCTGATAAGTATATGCTATTCCTGACATTAGACCTGTAATTGCAAGACTTGAAGTTGCTTGTCCACTTGCATTGGTTGTACTTATCAGATTTGTTCCTAAAAATACTTTTACATCGTAACCAACAGCATTGGCAACTGTACTCCAGTTTGCAGTAAATCCATCAGCTGTAGCAATAGTTGGAGTTCCTACCGTTGGTGTTGTTAATGGATCTGCTGTAGATTGTGCAGCTATTGCTTCTGCCCATGTTGTAGAAATTCTTGCTCCACTTACATAAAATTTCGCAGTTGAAGAGCCATTGTGTTTGAACATTAAATTGATCAGTGAAGTTCTGGTTGTTCCATCTATTGCTGCCGTTGCTTCAGGAATTGGTTCAGATGAAGAACCAATAACCGGATTTACATAAAATGTAGCAGTATAAGAACTTAAATCATATTTTATTACTATTAAAAGCACATCTGAAGTACTAAATGTAGATGATCCCCATGCAATATCAGAGCTAGATGTACTTGATCTTGTCAAACCTATTCTAAAGGGGTTTTTTGTTTGATCGGCCTGTTTTCCAGCCCATATTTTCAAAGCTGAATTTGATGTAGAATATGACATACCAAGAACTTCCGATGCAGTTTGCCCCTGATCACCATTCGCCTGATACAAATATGATAAATATACTACTCCAGTTGAAATAGTTGGAATTGTTTTATAAGAAATATAGTTCGATCCTGAAGTATAATCCTGATTAATTTTTTTTCCTGTTCCTGACAAGATATAATTTCCACCTGAATTTGAATATATTAATCCTCCTGCTTCAATATTTCTACCAGTTCCGGTAGTTATAGTTCCTGAATGAGTCCAAGTCGTTTCATCTTTCAGATTTGCAACTGAATAGTCGAATGTTTCGTCTAATACAACCGCCGCATTAGATTGGAAAATTACAAAACATAATGCCAATAATAAAGTAATTTTTTTCATGATAATTTATTTTAAATGGTTATTTATTTCGAATTCTTTTGGTCAACCAATTTATTGGTCGACCAAAAGTAACTAATCTATTAGAAGAAAAAAAAATATTTTGCTACTTTTTTTCAAAACATGTTGCAGAACATAAAATAGACGTTAAATTCTAAAAGAATTAATCGACTACAAATTTTTTCATCAATATTTCATGTTCACTTTGAAGTCTGAAAAAGTAGATTCCTTTTGCCAGATTTAAAATATTACATTCTATTTTACTGTTTTGAATTGAATTGTTGATGAAAATCTGCTTTTGTGATACTCCGGAAAGATTTATTATATCGCAAGATATTATTTCTGAAGCTGGCAACGAATAATCTACATAAAGTTTATCCTTACAGGGGATTGGATAAATGTTTAGTGTACTTTTTGGGTTGCTTTCTAGTTTTCTTACAGCATTTACAATTTCATTGTTTTCAACAATATTGGAATAGTTTGATTTTATTCCGCAGGAAGCACAAACTCTGAAATATTTATTTTCTAAAAGTTGTTCGTCATTAACAATATATTCAGTTGTATTTGCAGAGATGGAAGCAATTGATTTCCAGTTATTAGCATCCAATGAACCTTCAATGTTGAAGTTGTATTCCGAAATGGAATTATCAGTCCAGCTAAGTTTTACATTGTTTGAGTTATCTTTTACGAAAGTAAGGTTTGTTGGTGGATCCAAAGTTAGACTTAAATAGTATTCGTAAGGCAATACAAATTCGCAGCCTTCGGCAGCCAAAAAATGAATAATTTGATTTACTTCTCCTGTCTCAGCTTCTGTCCACTGGTTTGGATGTCCCTGAAGAATCATATATTCGGTATAGGAGTCTTTTTTCGCATTATAATTGGTTACAAAATAGGAGTATTCCGGATTTCCTGTCGCACTTTCCATATTAACACGTTTCGTCAAATTTATAATTCCTGTAGAACTTGCAGGGCTTGTACTTCCAAGCAGGAAAACTTTATATTCAGGATCTTCAGACATTACCGTATTTGTAGTGGCATCACTGCTGTTATAAGGAGTTCCAAATGAATGCATTTGAATGTCCAGTAAATTTTTCATGATTTGAGTTCCCTGATCAAAATGCGATTTCTGATAAGCATAATCAGTCCCCGAAAATTCATCGGTTACATGCTCTAAGCCATGATTCCACAATTCGAAAAGTTGATTTCCTTTATCATCTTTAATTTCAAAGTAGGGTTTTAATATTGGAGTTGCACCCGCATCAAATTTTATGGCAATGGCACCAAATCCTGCTTTTACTTGTTTGTTTTTTAGAAAATCCAAGACAGGGATCGCTGCACATGTTCCACCTTTTGATTGTAAATCATCCAGTTTTAAAATTATTTTCAGCTTGCTTTTTCTTGTTGTAGCTATAAAGGTCTGAAATTCAGGAGAAATAGTTGAAGGTGATGAGTTTGAATAATTTGTACGGTCACCCTTGGCCACTACTTTATACCTAAATTTCCTATCAGGAATTAAATCAGTAACCATTAACTGTGATTCCGATTGTCCACTGATACTTATCGTCTTAAACTTATCCAAGCCCCAATATATTTCAATATCATAACCTAATGCATTTTCAACGGGAGTCCAGGATGCTCTAAATGACGAGGAAGTTAAATCAGCTGCTTCATTTATTTGTGGTGCTGCAAGTGCGGGCAAAGAAACAGCGCTTGCGACGGCATCACTCCAACTTTGCGAAACGCGCAAACCACCCATATAATAATAGGAAGCATTACTTCCATTTCCGCGTAATAATAAATGACTAAGCGATGATTTTACAGTAGTGACTAAATTTACAGTTCCATCGTCAAAAGCGCTTGCTGAGGGTTCTATTGATGAATTTATTGCCGGATTTACAAAGAATGAAGCCGTTTCATTGGCAAAATCATATTTTATAACAATTAAATATGTAGCAGCTGCATCCAAGGCTACTGAAGGATTATACCATTGAATCGATGCAGAGGCTCCGCTACTTCTGGTAATTCCCAGTTTAAAAGTAGAAGTGCTGGTACCTTTTCCGTACCATAATTTCACACTGCTTACATTGTTTAATGCATCAGTGATGCCTAATATTTCTGATTGAGTTCCTCCTTGCGATTTTACTTTATATAAAAATGAAAGATATATTTTATTGTTGGAAGAACTTTGAGAAATGGGTGTATCGGTAAATGCTCTTCCTGACAAATAATTCGTGGTTTCCGATTTATAATCATTTGTCATCGTTTTTCCTGTTTCCGACAAAACGTAGCTGTCAACTCCGGTTTTATACGCTAATACCGGAGTATAATCTACTGTTCTACCGGTATTCGGTGCAGTTACCGAGCCAGTTGTTGTCCAGGAAGAAGCCGTTTCAAAATTCGAATACTCAAATGTTTCGTCTAATAAAACCTGAGCATTTAAAAGTATTGGAAGAAGTGCAATTGAAAGAAGAGTCTTTTTCATGAATATTATTTTGAAATCAATTTAATCAGATATTTCTTATTTATTGTTTTAATCTCACAAAACAAAATTCCTTTTGAAGAAGTATTTATTTCGAATTGAGTTTCTCCCTTTTGTGTGGTCAAATAACTTTGCTCAATTATTTGCCCCATTGAATTGTAAAGTGTATATATTAAATTCTCTTTAGCGTTTTCAGGAACTACAATGATTGTCTTTCCGGAAAATGGATTTGGATAGGCAGTCAGATTGTTTTCAATGAGTACCGGAATTGCTGTTGAAGTATTCATCTCGTAAACATAGTTTTCCGGAGCTGTCGGACCGACCTGTTCTTCGCTTAATGGACCATTTGTAATTTCTGAAATTGAATTAAATTCATCTGCACCGATATCACGAATTCCGACCACAGGTTGACCTTCAAAATCATGAGTAGCATATTCATAGCCAATTGACGCATTTATTGCAGGGCTTGTAGCTGTCAATTTGAATAAGTTTACAGGAAGTTTGTTATTACAATCTTGTCCAAATGCTCTGCAATTCGATTGAACTAATTGTGGATCTACGATTTTTATTTGGGCATCTGAAATTCCTGTTAGTCCTAAACTTGAAGTCCCTGAAGAATACATAATATTATTTTGGAAACTTGCACCGATCAACGAAGTAGTACTATAATATTTAATTATCGGATTTTCATTAGCAATAATTATATTATTTGCAATTACACAATTTTTTGGAGCTTTTCCATACGCACTATTATTGTCAAAACCAATTTCAATATTTGATTTATTATTCACCAGGGTGTTGAAAGCAAATAGAATATTTTCTGGTAAAAAATGGCTTGACAAACTTGTAGATGTGTTCGTTACATCGCCGTTTGTAATCGTACAGGCTGCA
>JAVEUY010000267.1:0-4796 GCA_034005315.1 Ignavibacteriaceae bacterium
AATTAACTTTACATACTTTAAGAAAAACTTTTGAGTGATAATATTATCAGTGTAAATTCGCTTAATCCGCGTCATCCGCGTTCTATCAGGGGTGTGGCTTGGATAAAAATTTTATCCGGCTATTGACAAAAGCAGAAATTAATTTTAGGTTAGCAACAGGAATAAAAATCACACAGACACCGCGGGTAAAATTCCTGATAAAATGTTAGTAAGCTTAAAACAGTGGAGTAAAACTTTATGGGAAAGAGTTTAATTAAAAAATCACTTGACAAGCACACAAAAAGCAATAGCTTTCGTTTCTCGTTTCTCGTTTCTCGTTTCTCGTTTCTCGCAATTTCCGTCTTTCTTGTAACAACTTCCGCTAACGCACAGATAAAGATAAAAGAAAAAGTGGAGATAGAACCTGCCACGCAAACAACAAACCGGATAATATCTGACGGGGGTGGTTGGTGGATTGACACTTGTTACTTTACTACTTACGATTCATCAGAAAGAGATTTAAGATTTACCCCTTCTTCAATATCACCTGGAGAAACAGCCATTATGAAATTATACTATTGCTTCAATCGTGATGATTGTGAATACGATGAAGATGGTTATAATTTGTTAGAAAGAAATATAATATTAGAACCGGATGTGGGAACAATAACTAAAATCGGCAATGGTAAATATAAATATACGGCTCCTTCTTCTACGCCGGGCGATACAGCACTTGTTGTTAAAGTGCATTATGAACAATATGTCTGGGATTGTGCTTATGGTGCAATGGAACAAGAGGTAATTAAGGGAAGATATTCAGAAGAAGATTTACAATGTGGATGTCCGTTATGGACTTGGACACAGGTTATCCGTAATTATGGAACTGATTCGATAGTGATAGCCTGGGACAGCTTAAGTGTAAAGATTGAACCCGAGGATGTGTATCCCGGTGATACAGTTCAAGTTGTTATAAAGAAGCGATTACCTGATGGAACACTTGTAGATTTTCCACCAGAACAGACTTATGAGATAGCCAAACTTGAAGGTTGTATGCTTGGCAATATTTTAGCAAACAATGACAGCGGTTCTTACTTTTATGATGTAACTCAGCCAATCTATTTTGCTGCTGCTGATTCGTTGGTTGGAGATACAACAGGATCAGTATTATTACAGGTTGGTCTTGTTGACAATGAGATGAAAAAAGATTTACCAGCAAACTATCCCAGTGTAATAGAGAGTAATGATTGTTTTACGGGAAGTTTTCTTGCTGAAAATTATAAGTTATTATTATTCAATAATTATGTACCAATAATTCTTGGATGGAACCCAGGAACTGAACTCATTACAGGCGTACCTGAAATGCCAATTATTACAATGGGTGCAGATCCACAATTTCCTATTGGAGGAGTTTATACTGCATACTGGACACTTGAAATTAAGTGGGTGAATCATAATCATAGTTATGCGCATACATTTTCAGGTAATAAACTTTGGTCAAGTTTTAATGGGCCAGTAATATTTGATATTCCTTCAGAAACAGTACCGTTAGATAATACAATAGTAGGCGGTGACGAATTAAAACTAACAGTAATTATCGATAATTATAAAGTTTCTAAAAAAATAAATGATTTGAAGATTTTAGGAACTTACATCTTATCCAAGAATTTGGTGAGAGATTATGTTAGTACTAAGTTGGATGAACCGAAAGCTACATTCTTTGATTTAACAATTCTTTATGAAAGTGTATTTAAACAGTTTAAGAGTAGTGGTTATGTTCAGATGAACACTATGAATCTTCCATCGATTGATTTTGGTATTTGTCAGATAAGAAGATTAAGTAAATTTCCAGTTCCTACATTAGCTGAAATTTGGAACTGGAAAGAAAATGTGAATTCTGGTGTTATAATATTTGAAGAAAAATATGAAGCAGCACGCACTTATCCGCAAAGAGTTAGAGAGGGAAGAACTTGGTACTGGCACAAAAAAGCAGACGGAACACGTGAACAAGTACCAATAGACCCCTTAGGAGGACACTTTGATTGGTATCCAAAGGCATACCCTAATGCTACAGATTTTACTAACGAACAATTGTATAAAGAAATGTTTCAGCGTTATCCAGGTGGTGTTTATTGGAGATGGAAAATTCAAAACCCAAAGGATTTAAACAGCGGCAAGTGGATTAAATCACCATCGAAAAGACACAACCGCGGTGATGAAGTTTGGATAGACTATCAAGGTATTTTAATCGGGCATTTCCCATCTGGATGGGAAGATTAAAGGAGCAAAAATGAAAACAATTATTAATTTATTATTTGCGATAACAATATTTTCTTCATTTCTAAAAATAATCGCACAACCTTATTATTTTTATGATGAACAAATAACTTATGATAGTACGACATATGATTTTAGAACAAATATTTACAGAGTTAACCTATCAACAGGTGAAAACCAGTTATTTGTGGAAAATATTTTTTATCCAAATAGTTATGTATATGATAACTACCAAAGGTGGTTTATTCTTAACCAACCAAAAGGAATATATTTTTATAATCCCTGGAGTACAACTGTTGTTGATAGTCTTTTCACAATAGTTTTGCAAGATTATGGTACTTTTGCATATTCTATAGACGCTTTGGGTTATTTATATGTAGGGTGGGTTGAACCAGAAATCGGATATGGTGGTATAACAAAAACAACACTTTTAAACATTAATACGCTACAAACAATTAAAACTGATCTTCCGACCTACAATAACTCCTCATTTACTTCGAGTGATAATCAGTTTATTTATCAATATGGTGGTAGCGATACATTAGGTGTCTGGAATATGTTTAAGTATTCTGTGCAAACAGATTTACTTGTTGAAGACATTAACCTCTCGGAGTTATTCCCAAATATTGAATATCCTGTATTTGAAGATGGCAGTAATGGTAAGGGACTTTTTGGTTATAATCGTATTATGAGTGATTCAAATACGTGTGAGTATGTGATTTATGATTTTGACAATGAAATGTTTACTCAAGAAATTGCTTGCCCATATCGATGCTATGGACGCTTTATTTCGAATGGAAATTATTTCCTACTAGAGAACGTCCTTTGGGATGAAAGTAAACCTAATGCTGAGTATTCTTCTGGTAGAATAAATATATATGAAACTGCTACAAGTAGTTTGGCTAAAATGTTGACACTACCTTCAGATGGTAAATTATTACTATTTGGTAACTATCCTAACAACATTTACTATGCAATAGATATAGAAAAACCCACAAGACAAATTTATACATTAAAGATGGATTCAATTTTTAATGTGTTGGATTTAACATCACTCAATCCATCTTCAGCAATAGTTAATTCTTCATCTTTTACCTTAACAATAAATGGTCACGGTTTTGATACTCTTTCTACAATATATTTTAATGATAGCGCAAAGACAACAACATACATTTCAGACAGTGTATTAACTGCAGAAATATCAGCAACAGATATTTCATTTACAGGCAGTTTTCCTGTTTGGGTAACAGATCAGTGGGGAACATCAGATACCTTAATGTTTATGGTAGTTCCACCAACACCATACTTGTCAAAGATATCACCATCACTAGCTTTACCATACGATGTTTTTGCTAACAAAAGTAGTTTTAATGTTACGGTTATCGGAAATAATTTTACAACATCATCAGTTGCATATTTTAACGGAGTTGCAAAAACCACAACTTATGTTTCAGATTCTTTGGTTACATTCCAGCTAAGTTCAGGTGATGTAGGTACAACCGGAAAGACAGTTTCTGTATGGATTCAGAATTCAAATCAGTTTTCTGATACTTTATTATTTAGCGTAGTAACAACATTGCCAAATCAAATTACACCCATACTGGAATGTGTAACGGAAAATGGGGCTAATTCTTATACAGCATACTTTGGTTACAATAATTATAATAGTGAAGATGTATTAGTCCCATTAGGCACTAAAAATAATATTTCATCACAATTTTCTGGTATAACTGGATCACCAGTAAATATTTTTATATCTGGAAGGCAAACAAATGTTTTTAGCATAGATTTTAACGGGCAAGAAATACTCTGGCAGTTAAATGGCTCAAGTGTATCAGTAAGTTCAAAATCACCGCCTTGTCCATAGAACATCAGGCAATTAAAAATTAAAGATTAAAACTCTGTGGTTCTTAGTGAAACAAAATATCTTACACAGAGAGCCACAGAATTAACACAGAGATGCACAGAGAAAAAAGCAAACAATAAAATAATAAGAGAGCTTTAAAATGAACAAATTAAAATTTTTACTAATAATTATAATCTTACTCAGCGAAAACTTTGCACAAACAATTTACGAATTAATACCCGACACAAAAGGAAATGAGATAACGCTTACAGTTGCGAATGTATCTGAGACAAACCCGGCTGCGAATGTAACAATAAAGCCTCACCCAACCCTCTCCAAAGGAGAGGGCTTTCAGGAAAAGACAATTACTTTTCATCAATTAGAACAGACAATTGAAATACTGAACCCGAAAGAAGAGAAAGAAGTAACTTTTGTATTTGATGTAAACAGAAATGCACAGATAAATAAAAGAGACACAATTGATTTTATGATAACTAATCCCGATGGAATAATGATGACGAAACAATTCATCTTCAGTTATGCAGGTCCAAAGGAATTCAGGTTAGAGCAGAACTATCCAAATCCATTTAATCCCACCACAACTATTCAGTATCAAATTCCAGTCATTGCGAGTGAAACGAAACAATCTGCAGTTAAGCTAATAGTGTATGACATACTTGGCAATGAAGTAGCAATA
>JAVEUY010000268.1:0-4789 GCA_034005315.1 Ignavibacteriaceae bacterium
TTTTTATCTGAGCTTGAGGAATTAAATACCCAGTTGGAAAGTGCTAAAACAATAATTGAAAAAGGAAGTGTTACTGTTGCAGATATTGCTGAACAGATTATTCAAAATGAGCAGGAAAAGAAAACACTCGATCATAATGTGGATGTGCAGTTAGGATTTTTAGATCAGAAAAAAATTGCACTAAAAGAACAATCTGATCTACTGCTTGAAAAGTTTAAAGAAATTACCGGAAGAGAAAATGAGCTTCGTAATACTATAGCCATTCTTGAATCCAAGCAGGTTAATATTAAAAAGCTGAATGATAAAATTCAGGTGTTAACAAATACTATTGCCAAAACAGTAGGGTTTGTAGAAGAATTAGGCAATGAAAAAGATGAGATTCAGGAAAAGATTTCTAATGCTGAAAAAGAATACTTAAAACAGCAGCAGGAAAAAGAAAATATTGAACAGCAGATTTCCAAACTGAAGGAACAGGAACTTGAAAAACGAACTCTTATAAAATCAATTAAAGATAAAATTGTTTTCATCCAGAATCTTATAGATAATCTTGAAGGAGTATCAAAAGGAGCTAAAGCTTTACTTGATAACAGAAGCTGGTCAAAAAATGGAAATACTATACTTGCCGATATTGGCGATTCTGATGAAAGACACCGCTTTGCAGTTGAAGCTGCTCTTAAAAATAATCTGAATAATGTACTTGTAGAATCTTTAGAGGAATTAAAAAAGGGAATTGAATATTTAAATAATAATAAAATCGGTAAAGCTTCATTTTATTATCCTCATTTTGAAGAACTAAATGGAAAAGGTCTGCTTAATAAGCTTCAGCAGTTTTCTGATAACCGGAAAGCAAAGAAACTTGAACGCGAATCAGGATTTGTTGTTTGGGCAAGCGATTCAATTAAGACAAATGAAAAGTGGATGTCGTTTTTTAAAAAGATTCTTAAGAATATCTGTATTGTCAGAAATCTTGAGACAGCTTTTTCTTTATTTGCAAAGTATCCGTCATTTAGTTTTGCAACTTTAAACGGAGATTTTGTATCAAAAGACGGAGTTGTTGAAGCTGGCTCTGCACCAAGACCGGATGATTCTTTGTTCGGAAGAAAACAGTTTTTAGAAAGTCTTTCGGTTGAGTTTCCTAAACGTGAATCTGAATTGCTTTCGATTCAAAATATGATAGCAGAAAAAGAGAACCTGCTTAATACAATTGATCTTAAAGTATTATCTGAACAGGGAAGACTTCTTGTAAATGATCTTTCGAATGTTGAAAAACAGCTTGCTCAATTTGAATTTGAAAAGAAAAAAGCTGAAGACGAAATAGAAAAAATCCAGAGTGAAATTAAAGAACACGCTGCTGAATCCAACCTTTTGGATAATAAGAAAATAAAACTTGAATCTTTATTAAATACAGAAATTGCTTTGCGTGATTCCGAAGACAGAAAAAGACAGACACTTGAAGATGAATACAAAGATTTTGAAAAAGATTATAATAAGATATTAAACCGCAGAAACGAGCTTAGTGTAAATATCGAAAGGTTAGTCGGAGAAAAACGAAATACAGAAAATGCAATCAGGCGTGCAGATGAGTCTATTTTATCAATTACAAATTCAATTACTAAAAGGAAGGAAGATATCGGATCTGCTTCAGTTGAAACTGAAAAAATTGAATCAGGACTTGAAATTCTGTTAAGTAATCTTGCTGAGCTTGAATCCGTAAAAACAAATCTTAATAACCAGTTAGGAGAAATTGAATCAAGATATCAGACATTAAGAGAAGAAGTAACCAGTAAAGAATCTTCTTTGCGTGTTTTGCGTAAAGAACGTGAAGCAGTATCTGAAATTGTACATAATATGGATATGACTATCAGAGAACTGGATATTAAAAGTGCTAATCTGATAGATCATATAAAAGAAAATTACTCTTTAACTCTGGAGAAAAAAGATTTTGATGATTTATCAACTTTCGGTTTTAAACAAAGATCTGATGAAGTATCAGAGTTAAAAACCAAAATAAAAAATCTTGGTCCGATTAACCTTGTTGCTCATTCCGAATATGAAGAAGAAAAGGAAAGACTTGATTTCCTACATAAGCAGAGAGATGATCTTGTAGAATCTGAAAAAGATGTGATAAAAACTATTGAAGAAATTAATAATACAGCTCAGGCGCAGTTTTCTGAAACATTTGAGAAAATCAGAGGTCATTTTATCAGAATTTTCAGAACATTGTTTGACCCCGGTGATGAAGCTGATTTAAAGATAGAAGAAAATGCTGATCCGCTTGAAGCAAAGATAGAGATAATTGCAAAACCAAAAGGTAAAAGACCAACATCAATTGAACTGTTATCAGGCGGAGAAAAAACATTAACTGCAATTGCTTTGTTGTTTTCAATCTACCTTGTAAAACCAAGTCCGTTTTGTATTCTTGATGAGATTGATGCACCGCTTGATGATGCAAACATAGATCGTTTTACCAGAATCCTCAACGAGTTCAGTAAGAACACTCAGTTTATAGTAGTTACTCATAATAAAAGAACTATGGAAGCAGCAAGTGCATTGTACGGCGTTACTATGCAGGAAGAAGGTGTTTCTAAATTAGTAAGTGTAAAATTTAATGAAGACCTGGGTTTTGTAAATAATTAATTTGTATTGAATATATATTGAAGCAAAATACTTTACATACTTCTCTTTTTCTGACAGCATTAGTTATAATAATATTTTTTCAAAAGGATATCTATGCTCAATGGGTAAATGATCCGGCAGCTAATACTAAACTTGTTATTGACCCTGTTGATCCTGTAAACATAACTGCTTATAGTGATTTGGAAGGCGGCGGATATGTTTTTTGGGAAGACAAAAAAGGAATTCATAATAAAGATATTTATTACATAAGATTTGATAAACAAGGGCAGGTGCGTTTCAGAGGTGATGGCAAAGCGATTTCTACAAAAGGCGGTATAAAAGAAAATCCAATTGCAGTTGTAGGACCATTCGGTAATGCATTAGTCTTATGGAGCGGTAATCAGAAAAATAATTCAGAGTTATACATTCAGAAACTTAGCAAAAACGGTTTAAGACTCTGGAAAAATGAAGGTATTCAATTAACAGAATCAAAATCAGAAAAATCCGGTTATTCTCTTTGTGCTGATAAAAAAGGAGTTATACACGTTAGTTATGTAACTAAAACAAATACTTCTCCGGCAAAATACACTGTTAAGTATCAGTCACTTGATGTAAACGGAAAATTTTTAAGTGATTCTCTTAAAGGTAATTTATACAGTTCAGCCAGCAGGATAACCGACACAAAAATAATTCCCGATAACAAAGGCGGTAAATATATTTTCTGGCTTGAAAATAAAAAAAATAAAATGATGCTTCGCGCTCAATATATTGATTCAACCGGTTCCGGAAAATGGGGAACCACACCATTGAATATCTCGAAAGAAAATGGCAGTGTGATTAATTATACTGCAGGAAAACTTGGTAATGGTATTTATACTGCATACACTTATCAGGGAACAAATAAAATTATCTATCAGAACTTAATCTCTGCAAACGGAACATTGCTTTGGGGCAATGATGGAATATTGCTTACCTATAAAACAGGAAGCCAGTCAAATCCGCAGTTTGCATTTATTGATTCAACAGTAGTTGTTAGCTGGACTAATGAATTTGAAAAATCAAAAGATGTTTTTATTCAAAGATTTGATTTAAATGGCAAAAGACTTTGGGGAAACGATGGAAAACGTATAATAGATATTAAAGGAAATCAGTTCGGGCAAAGAATTGTTCACAATCAGAAAGGAAGTATAATTTTAGCCTGGATTGATAAAAAAATTAACTCCTCAGCAACTAATCTTTTTATTCAGAAAGTAAATGATGAGGGTGAACTGGAATGGGATTCTTTGGGCGTAACAATTTCATCGGCTAAAGAAACAGAAAAAAGTTATTTAAATCTTATCTCTGATGGTGAAGGCGGTGCAATTGCTGTCTTTAAAGGAACACTGAATAAGAAAAATGAAATTTACGGACAAAGAATTTTCAGCACAGGTACTTATGCATCTCAAATGCTTGGTTTTAATGCTGAGGTTATTGAGGATTCAGTTAAACTTTGCTGGTATGCTGCAAATGAAAGTAATGAAGTAGTGTATGATATTTACAGATCAAACATAGAAGAAGCTGATGAAGATCAGTGGGAAGTAATTGCTTCTTTGAAGAAGATAAATCAGTCTTCTAATAACTATTATGAGTTTTATGATACGCCCGATGTAAGCGGAACACTCTATTACCGGGTAGTACAAAAAATTGATAGCACCAAACCGCGTTATACTAATATTGAAAATGTAAATTATTTCAGGAATTCGGAAACAGTTATTCTTGGACAAAATTCTCCTAATCCGTTTTCTGACAGCACAACAATAAATTTTTATTTACCGAAAAGTGAAGAAGTAACTTTAGAATTTTTTAACAGCAACATTGAGATGATTAAAAAAGTTGAAGATATTGAATGCCAGGTTGGGAAAAACGGAATAACCTTTAAAGCAGAAGATCTGCCTTCAGGCATTTATTTCTATAAGCTTAAAGCAGGCAGATTTATTGATGTAAAGAAAATGATTATTACTGATTAATGAAAAAACGTGAGATAAAAATATTTGTCGATTTTGATGGCACGATTACTCTGCAGGATATTGGTGAAGCAATCTTTAACAGGTTTGGAGATGCTAAAAGAGTTGATGAAATAATAGCCAACCTTTTAAAAGATAAAATTTCTTCAAAACAATGCTGGGATGAATTG
>JAVEUY010000269.1:0-4788 GCA_034005315.1 Ignavibacteriaceae bacterium
GTTGCTCTTGCTAACTCAGTTTTACCAACACCGCTTGTACCGATCAGCATAAACACACCAATCGGACCTTCTTCTTTTTTAATACCAACTTTAGCACCTCGTAAAACATCTGCTATTTGTTTAATTGCATGGTCCTGTCCTAATACGCGCTTTCTTAATTCATCTTCCAACTGCAGCATTGTTGTCATTTCATCTTTAGTCATATTACCGACTTTTATTCCGGTCCAGGCTTCGATAACCTCTGCAACAGTATTCTTTGTTACCTCTGCAAACACCTGTGGTCTTACATCCTGAACTTCACTTAACTCTTTTTTAATTTTTTCAATTTCATCATCAATTGTTTTATCTGGTCCGCCATTATTAGCAGCAGTAAATTTTTTCTTTCTTAGTTCCATTAGAGATCTGGTCAATTCACTTTCTTTCAGCCACTTATCTTCTTTTTCTTTTACTTCTTTTTCAAGATTTTCTTTCTTCACTTTTAGTGCAGCAAGGTTTTCTTTATTGTAAGCAAGGTCCATATCAGAATCCTTCTGAAGTGAACTGATTGCCATTTCAGTTGATTTTAATTCGCTTATTAATAACTCAAGTTTAGGAGGTTTACTTGTTAAAGACATTTTAACTCTTGTAGCAGAAGTATCAAGTAAATCAACCGCTTTATCGGGTAATTGTCTTCCGGCAATATATCTTCTCGAAAGCTTAACTGCTCCTTCAAGTGCTTCATCAGTAATATGGATTCCATGATAGCCTTCATATTTATTTTTGATACCGCGAAGCATCAACACTGCTTTTTCATCCTCAGGTTCACCAACATGAATAGGCTGAAATCTTCTTTCAAGTGCAGCATCTTTTGCAAAATATTTATTGTATTCAAGATAAGTTGTAGCTGCGATTGCCCTGAAAGAACCTCTTGCAAGTGCTGGTTTAAGAAGATTGGCAGCATCACCACCGCCTGCAGAGGCACCTGCACCAATAAGAGTATGTGCTTCATCTATAAATAATATTGCGGGCGTTGGCGAATTTGTTATTTCTGTTATTACTGCTTTTAATCTCTTTTCGAATTCGCCGCGCATTTTTGTTCCTGCTTGTAATGAGCCGAGATCAAGTGAAAAGACCTGAGTATTTTTTAATACATCCGGCACTTCATCAGCAGCAATTTTTATAGCTAAACCTTCAACCAAAGCAGTTTTACCTACACCCGGTTCACCAAGTATTATCGGATTTGATTTTTTTCGTCTGGATAATACTTCAACAACCTGGATAATTTCATCATCTCTTCCAAGTATCGGATCAATCTTTCCGTCTTTTGCCTGTGCAGTAAGATTTGTTGTGAACAGATCTAAAACAGTTCCATCAGCAGGAATTTCTTTTGCTTCTTCTGCTGAAAGCACTTCAGATGCCATTGAAGCATCTTCAACAGAGCCTTTAACAATATTATAAAATTCAGTCTTTAATTCTTCCTGTTTTATCGGAGAGAAAGTATTTAACAGATTACTGCTTATCACCTGTTCTGATGCAATAAAAACTTCAAACAATGCACCTGATCTTATTTTGGTTTCGTGATGATGAACCGAACTTGTTATCCAGGCTTGTTCAAGAAGCTCAGTAAGCAATGGAGATAGTTTTGGCTTGCCTGTATTTCCTTTAGTCATTTCTTCCAGATTTCTCAATACACGAGCCTGAACATCTCCGGCATCTATATTATAGTGTTTAAGAATAAGCGGAACATCTCCCATTCCATCTTCAATTAAACAGTTTAAAAGATGATCGAAAGTAATTTCATAATGTGAGCGATTTATTCCTAATCCTGTCGCTGTATCAAGATTTCTGATAAGATAGTTATTTAATTTTACGAGCAGTGATTTTAAGTCCTTGCTTTGCATTTTTTTCTCCGGAATATTTTTTATATAAAATTTTTTACATCAGAAGGTCAATCAGCATTTTTATTCTGAATGCTGATAAACAGGATATATCAAACAAATCAGAGTTTAATTTATTTCAAATAATTGTTCATAGGGCATATAAACAGAAGTGATATCTGATTGCGGTTTTCCAAGCCAGAGTGTTGAACCTAATTTTAATCTTTCATCATTCCAGGCAATAGTAGTAATAGTTTCACTTTTTATCTTAAAACAAAAGTCATATTCAAGTCCATCATTAAGATATATTTCAAGCAGTTCAACAAGTTTTTTAGATTGTGTTTTACCGGGTAGAAAATCCAGGTAATCTTTAAATGTCATCGGTCCTGCTTCGATACTTATTCTTCCGGTATAATCGAGTGAGTGCCTGCCGATAAAAACCGTTTCACCAAGAATATTATCATCGCTTCCGAGCAATGGTGCATCTGTCAGTTCAAGCCAGGCAGGTACAAACTGATTTATCTTAATTACAAATTGGGGAAATAAGTAGTTTAATAAAACTTCTAATCCTGCTTTGTTTCTGACTCTAAGACTGAATAAACCAGAAAACTTAAGTAAGGCATAATCTGATAATTCTTTACTTTTATTTTTTCCAAAAAATCCTCTGCCGCTAAATGAATTTATCCTCTGGATTATTTTATTGTCTTTATTAGAATTCAGATGCAGATAAAATCTGTATTTTTTCCAGGCTTGATAATAGAGCCAATAAAATCTGTTGTTAAAAATATCCAGAAAGTTTTGTAACGGAACTTGTCCGGCACCCAAAATCCTTTGCTGAAAATCTACCTGTTCAACATAACATCTTGGCAGCGGCGAATTGATGCCATACAAACCTAAGAAAGTAACAAGAAATGTAACCTCATCATTTTCAAATGATATACTTTTTATATCAGTTGGCGGATAATCATATTTTTCATAAGGTCTGAATCTGATTCCGGTTTGTTCAAATAATGCATCATCTCTTTTAGGATGTAATTTTTTTACATAACTATCAGCGATTCTGGTAGCCTGCCAGACATTATACAATGGTCCATGCTTTACAAGATCATCAATTACAGAGGCTGTATTTTCCCGATTATCGGTTCCCATAAATATTCTTTATTTGTTCCTGATTCTGTAATTCTCAATTGAATAAATGAATTAACAGTTACATATTGTGATAAAAACTTATTAAGAATCAATCCAAAGAGATAGATATCTCCTGCTCCATGCTCAAATTCATTTGGATCAACAGTAATATGAAATTCTATCCCGCGGATAATACTTCTGTTTTTTATCTTACTTATAATTTTAGGCTTATCTATTTTTTTTATTCCATCTATCCGCTTTTTATTCGGATGATTATGTACTTTGAACCAGTTATACAGATTAAGAATGCTCTTTAATGTCTCAACATCTGAAAGACTAGTATAACTGACAGACAAATTAGCAATAAGTGCCCAGAGATAATTGCTCTTGTCGGGTCCTTCAAGAACATCAGTAGGAATAGTAATATTTGTCCCTTCTATACCGACAGGAAAATTAATTGGTTCTTTAATAACTCCGGCTTCCAGATATGAAGCCGGCAAAAATCCGTTTGAAAAAGTTGCCTGAATACTGAGAGTTTCTTTGGGAAAATTATCTTCTTCCATACTTGGTCCGAACAAGCGAATAAACGTTTCTGACATATCGCTTATCTGAGTTCTTCTGAAAACAGAAAAAAATCTTTTATAATTATAATCCGGATCGTTTGTATCAAGTATATCGTGAGAAGAAATTGGTATATATTTATATTGTTCTACTTTGTTTTCACTGATACCTGAAACTTTATCGACTGAATATATCTCCCTGCTTTTTCTCCTGTCAATATCCGGTACAATGTAATATTCCGGTAAACGCTGATTAACGATTACTTCTTCGGTCATTCTGCTGAATAAATTAACTATCGGAGTGCAGTGTAAAGCAATATTCTTTAATGTAGCCCATCTTTCTTTTACAATCCTTTTTGAAAAATTAATCTTTATTTCAAAAGGACCTGACTGCCTGGTACTTTTATATTGTTCTAACCCGTTAATTTGAATGAAAAAGAATTTTTCAGGAAATGAAAAATACTCCTGAAGAAGTTTATATCCGCTAAAAGTTTGTTTTGAATAAGGCAGGATTGAATTATCCTGAATTGAATAATCCTCAGTGTAAAGTTCAGGAATCTCTACTTTAAAATCTTTAATCTCTGTATATGGTGACTTCGGATCAGATAATTCTTTGATTGAAATTGACGAAACAAAATTCGTAAGGAAATATAACAGCTCATACTTAATGGATGCTGCACCTTGCAGATACAACTGAAAGTTATTCATTTGCAGGGAGTCATAATCAACATTTCTATCGGGCTGGATTTTTAACTTCAGTATTGTGTTGCCTTTTGTTGAATCTTCCACTGTAACATCTGAAAGTGTCATTGGTCTTACAACTACATTCTGAGTAGTTCGGAAAGTAAATTCTGCCGGTTCTTCTTTCTCAGTTAAACGGCTTTTGTCAGATACACCGGCATAAACTTTATATCTGACTTTATATTTTCCTGAAGCAGTTTGAATTTCACTGCCTCTATCAACAACAATTGGTTTTGATATCGCACCCGGTTTATGCTTTATCTGGAGAATTGAACACGAAGGGAAAGGCTTTAAAAGATTTGGAAATAATATTTCAAGAATACCTCCGGCAATTTCAGGAAACTCATCATCAAGCCTTTCCTGTATTCTTCCGGCAAGGAAAGCAAAACCTTCAAACAATCTTTCTACAAACGGATCTTTTCTTTCACGTTCACTCATTCTAAGGCGTGAGCCAAGAGTAGGATGATTTTTTGCAAACTCTTCACCAGCGGTATGAAGAAAAT
>JAVEUY010000270.1:0-4784 GCA_034005315.1 Ignavibacteriaceae bacterium
GAAGAGTTATCGTCGCTGTTCCAAGCGGCGTTACTGAAGTTGAAAAAAGAGCAGTAAGAGATAGTGCTGAACATGCCGGTGCTAAAGAAGTTCATTTGATGGCTGAGCCAATGGCTGCTGCAATTGGAATTGGTATTGATGTTGAAGCACCTGTCGGAAATATGATAATTGATGTGGGCGGTGGAACTACTGAAATTGCAGTTATCGCTTTATCAGGTATTGTTAATGAAGAATCTATTCGTGTTGCCGGTGATGAAATGAATTATGCTATCATGCAGTTCTTCAAAAAGAATCATAATATTTTAATCGGTGAAAGAACTGCTGAAGCTATTAAATGTGAAGTTGGTTCTGCCGTTCCGCTAAAAGAAGAGATAACAATCCAGGTTAAAGGCAGAGACCTGGTTGGTGGTATTCCAAAAACAACAGAAGTTAGTTCAGTTGAGATCAGAGAAGCATTAAATGAATCAGTTGTACAAATAGTTGATGCAGTTAGACAGACTCTTGAAAGAACACCACCGGAACTTTCTGCAGATATTCTGGATCGCGGAGTTATGATTACTGGTGGCGGTGCATTATTAAAGGGATTAGATGAAAGAATTAGAATGGAAACAAATCTGCCTGTTCATATATCAGAAGATCCGTTAACTGCTGTTGTAAGAGGTGCTGGAAAAGTGATTGATAATTTAAGCCAGTTTTCAAAGGTATTAATCCGTAACCGAAGATATTAATGATCAGATTTATTTCATCTGCGTGGGAAAAATTTAAAGAATACATTGTACTTGTCGTTTTAATAATAATCAGCTTAGCGTTACTATCGCAAAATAATTCGCAGGGAATTCAAAAAGTCCGTGCAGTAGCTTTTGGTTCTTTCGCCACAGTTACTTCAGTATTTTCTGATATTTTCAATATTAGTAATCTTAAAAAAGAAAATGAAGAATTAAGACGTACTAATGCAGAGATAATGCTGCAGCTAAGCCGACTAAGAGAATCTGCTATCATTAATGATGATCTGAAAGGGCTGCTTGCATTAAAGGATTCAACTAATTATCCGCTTATTATTGCTACAATAATTTCCAAATCTCTTTCAAAGTCACAAGGAACTGTTACTCTTAATGCAGGTAAATCAAACGGAGTAAAAGCAGGGATGCCGGTAATTACCGATAAAGGAATTGCAGGCATTATCTATTCTGTCTCAGCTAATTATTCAATTGCAAGAACACTTAACAATGTTGATCTTAATCTTACTGTTAAATGTGAAAGAACCCGTGAAAATGCAGTGATGAAATGGAAAGGTGACAGACTAGTAATGGTAAATGTTCCCAAGACTTTCAGATTGAAGAGAGGAGATAGAATTGTAACTTCTGAGATCAGTTCGATTGTTCCTGTTCCGATACCTGTTGGAATTGTTGCTGAAACAGGAAATGTGGAAATGGGAATTTTTAATGAAGTAACAATTCAGCCTTTTGTTGATCTTCAGAAAGTCGAAAATGTTTTTGTACTTGGTTTGGTAAAAAGCAAAGAAATTGATGAAATAGAATTTAACTTTTTAAATAAGAAATGATCAAACCTGCTTACATAGTTTCATTTATATTGTTTTTCCCGTTGCTGCTTATTCAAACAACAATTATTCCATTAGTAGCTATTGATAATGTTATCCCGGATTTAATCGTAATAATATTAGTTTATTATGCAATTACACAAGGGCAGATTTATGGAACAGTTTTAGGATTTATTTATGGTTTCTTATTTGATATTATTACGGGAAGTCTTTTAGGAAGCACTATGATAGCTAAAACAGTAGCAGGTTTTACTGCAGGATATTTCTCTTCGGAAAATAAAACAGATCAATATCTGATTTCCTATAACTTTGCTTTAATTGTATTATTAGCTTCGCTTATAGAATCTGCAATCAGTGCTTTTTTCTCATCAGTAAGTTTAAATACAAATATTTTTATTTTATTTATTCAATACTCATTATTCCCCGCTTTATATACTGCTTCAATTGCACTATTGGGTATGATCTTCTATCCTAAAAGGAGATTGTTTTGAAATCAGTAAACTTTGCATCAATTAACAGACGAAGTTTTTTAAGTGCATTTTTAATAATTGCCTTTGCGGTTATGTCTTTCAGATTGTTTCAGATGCAAATACTGGACAGGCAGTCGTATGAAGAAAAATCAGCAGATAACAGTATTAAAGCTATCGAGCAAGTACCGTTCCGTGGTGTTTTTTATGACAGAAATCTGAAAGTGATGGTGGATAATATTCCCGCTTATACTTTACGCATTACACCTGCCGATTATGATACAACACTTAACAAGATGCTTGATAAAATTCTTGGAGCAAATCCCGGATATGTTTCTTTAATATTAAAGAGAAACAGAATTTATTCTAAATATATTCCTATCAGAATTAAAAGAGGTATTGACTTTGAAGTAGTTTCGTGGTTTGAAGAAAACAGAGAAAATCTGCCAGGTGTGGATTATATAGTTGAAATGCAAAGAGGTTATCCGTTAGGAATCAAAGCATCACATTCATTTGGCTACACTAAAGAAATCTCGCCGCAGCAATTGAAAGAAGAAAAAGATTATTACGCTCCGGGTGATTATGTAGGTCATAATGGAATTGAAAAACAATATGAGAAAGATCTCAGAGGTATTAAAGGCTTTGATTATGTTCTGGTCAATTCCAACAGAAAGGAAATTGGTAAGTACAAAGATGGATCAGCAGATAAAAGCTCAATCAAAGGAAAAGATTTAGTCCTTTCATTTGATGCTGATGTTCAAAAAGTAGCTGAAGAGCAGATGCTTGGTAAAAGAGGAGCTGTTGTTGCTATTGAACCAGGCACTGGTGAAATATTAGCTATTTTAAGTGCACCTGATTATGATCTGAACCAATTTGCTTATGTTACTTCAAAAGAATTTCTTCAGGAACTGTATAACAATCCTGATAAACCATCTTTTAACAGAGCAACAATGTCGCTTAAACCACCCGGTTCTACATTTAAAATGCTTGCAGCAATTGCAGCTTTGGATTTAGGTATTATAACTCCGCAAACAACATTTTACTGCGGCGGCGGTTTTACGTTCGGTAGATTTTTTAAATGTCATGGTTCTCATGGTTATGTTAATGTTATTCATGCTTTGGAAAAATCCTGTAATTCATTTTTCTATCAGCTTATCTATAAGATTGGTTTGGATAAATGGAAAGAATATGCATTAAAATTTGGATTTGCCCGGAAAACAGGAATTGATATTGGTGAGGAAGCAGCGGGTTTTATACCAGGCGAAGATTATTATATTAAATTGTATGGAGAAAAATGGCCTCGCAGCATTATGGCAAGCCTTGGGATAGGGCAGGGAGAAGTGAGTGTTACTCCAATACAATTAGCTCAGTATGTGGCACTTATTGCAAACAATGGCAAATCATTTCAGCCTCATATTGTAAAGGGTTATTTGGATGATCAGACAAAACAAATTATACCGTATGAATTTCCGGAAATAAATACGGGAGTAAAAAAAGAAGTTTTTGATATTGTAAAAGAGGGTATGTTTTTAGTTGTTAATGGTTCCGGAACTGCTACTCACATAAGATTACCTGATATTCATATATCAGGTAAAACCGGTACTGCACAAAACCCGCACGGTAAAGATCATGCATTCTTTGTAGGATTTGCACCGTCTGAAAATCCTAAGATTGCAGTTGCAGTTGTAGTTGAAAACGTTGGGTTTGGCGGAACTCATGCTGCTCCGATTGCTAAAGCTATTATTGAGGCTTATTTGAAAAAGAAATCCGCTGATGATAAATCTGATGGATTAAAAAATAATCAAACTATTGCCGGAGTTAATCTTGAGAATTGATTATAAGTTAAGTGATAAGTTTGATTTTGGATTATTTATTCCGGTGATTATTTTATTCCTGGTTGGATTGACTGCTATTTACAGTTCAACATTTAATCATCCTACAATGAGCGGAAATTTTAACAGGCAACTGGTTTTTGGTATTACAGCTTTTATCATTTTCTTTATCACATATTCTATCCCTTCAAATACTTTCAGGATGATAGCAATTCCAACTTATCTTTTTTCACTTTTACTTTTGCTGATTGTTCTGGTTGTTGGCAGAAAAACTTCTGGCGCCAGAAGCTGGCTTGATATCGGACCATTAGGATTTCAGCCATCGGAATTAGCTAAGCTGGGAACTATCCTTGTTATGTCTATGTTTCTAAGCAGAAAAAACACTGATATAGAATCGTTTAAAGATATTGTTCTTGCACTGTGTATTGGTTTAATACCGGTTATGATGATTTTACTTGAACCCGATATGGGAACAGCAATTGTTTTCGGCGGTTTGATACTGCTGCTTATCTTCTGGAAAGGTATTTCTATTTTTGGATTGTTTATTGTGTTATCACCGGGATTTGTAGCTGTCTCTGCATTATTTGGTTTTTATTATTTTCTTGGAGCGTTAGCTTTAACATTAATTGTTTTATTACTTTTTCGTAAAGATATTTTTTTTAGCGGATCAATATTTGCATTAAATCTGGCTTCCGGATTTTTTGCAGATTATTTATATCATGCTTTAAGTCCTCATCAGCAGAAACGAATACAATCATTTATTGATCCAAATATGGACCCGCTGGGTGCTGGATATAATACTATACAAGCCAAAGTTGCAATCGGAAGCGGCGGATTACTTGGAAAAGGTTTTCTTCAGGGTAATCAGACACAGCTTCAGTATATTCCGGAGCAATGGACTGACTTTATTTATTGTGTTATAGGTGA
>JAVEUY010000271.1:0-4780 GCA_034005315.1 Ignavibacteriaceae bacterium
CTTGCCTGTTAACAATTAGAATACCAAAATCAATTTATAATTATTTGCTAAAAATCCAATATTCTTGTTATTCAATTTTGTTAAATTCTCAGCTTTGAGAGCCGTTTTAACATTAGTTCGCATATTTTAGAATATCTTTAGATTATTGCTTGCTGACAATAATCTAAAAAATTGTTTATAATTAACTACAAAAGTACATCAATTTATGGACAATTTGAAGTTCAGTTAGCAGGAAGTAATATTGGAATTTTTAATGAAATATCATTAAGGTCAAAAGGTTTATAAAAAATTTCGTTTACAAATTTTTTTATTTCATTTTCTTTAACCAGATTTTTATCATTAAATACATAAGTTAAAATTAACGGAAGATCACCTTTACACTGTTTTATCTGTTCACACATTAGTAAGATTTCGTTGTTTGGTTCTGTGTCAAGAATTACCAGATCAGCAGAATTACTGCATACCAAAGAAGATACTACTTCCAAATCTGTTGTGGTCACAACTTTATACTGTGCCTGCAGATATAATAGCAGACTATAACATAAACTGAAATCAGGGCTGTAGATTACAATGTTTTTCATATCTTTAATTAATTGAACTTTCCCCTGTGGAAAAGCTTGAATAGTTTTACTATTTGTGTGCCAACTTTGATACATTGTAAATATTGTGCTTATTCAGTTGATTTACAGATTAAAAGCTAAAAGTGTTGGATTTAGTATTCTCGCTAATGGTAATGTATAAAAATACATTTCAATTATTGAGAATGTATTTGAACAATAATTAAGGATAAAAAAGTATAATCAGGAATTAAATTTTAATATCTAATTCCTTTAATTTTCTATAAAGAGTAGATAAACCAACTTTTAAAGCATCAGCAGTTTTTTCTTTATTATTTTCATTACTATCAAGTGCACGAAGAATAAAATCCCGTTCAAATTTCCTTACAGATTCATCAAGTGAACCGGTAAATGAAAAATCGTATTCATCTGCTTTTAACTTAAATGAGACAGGCAATTCCTGAATTGTAATCATATCACTTTTACAAAAGATTACAGCCCTTTCAATAATATTTTCAAGCTCGCGCACTTCACCTTTCCATTCGTGACTCATCATTGCTCTCATAGCTTCGTTATCAATTCCTTTAATGTTTTTATTTAACTCTTTCCTGTATTTATTAAGGAAATGATCTGCTAATAAAGGGATATCTTCTTCACGCTCTTTTAATGATGGAAGATGAATATCTACAACATTAATTCTATAATAAAGATCTTCTCTGAATCTGCCGGCTTTGACTTCTTCTTCGAGATTACGATTTGTTGTAGCAATAAATCTTGCATTAACCGGCAGCGAAATAGTTGTACCTACCGGTATATATTCTTTTTCCTGAATTGCTCTTAAAAGTTTTACTTGCAACTGCGTCGGCATTTCACTTATTTCATCAAGAAATAAAGTACCTCCGTTAGCTGCTTTCATATAACCTTCTTTATCGGATATAGCACCGGTAAATGCGCCTTTCTTATGACCGAATAGTTCGCTTTCAATCAGGTTTTCCGAAATAGCTCCGCAATTAACAGCAATAAACGGTTTATTTTTTCTGTGACTTTTGTAATGAAGAGCACGGGCAACTAATTCTTTTCCTGTTCCGCTGTTTCCGCTAATTAATACAGTTGATTCTGTTTCAGCAACAGCTTCAATCATTTCATAAATTTTTTTAATACTTGCACTTTTGCCAATGATATTTTCAAAATCATATTGTCTGTGAATTTCTTCACGAAGGATCTTGTTTTCGCTTAACAGATCTTTAACTTCAAAAAGGCGTTGTACTTTAATTAATAATTCATCAAACTCAACAGGTTTTAAAATGTAATCACTGGCTCCGTTTCTTAGTGCGCTGATAGCAGTATCCAAAGAGCCAAAAGCTGTAATGATAATTACAGAAGTCTGAAAATTTATAGTTTTGATTTTTTCAAGAAGTTCTGTGCCTTTCATTAAAGGCATCTCAATATCTGTTATAACCAGATCAAAATGGTCAGCTAAAATTTTATCGTATGCAGTAGAACCGTTTTCTGCTTTTTCTACCTGATAACCTTCCTTCTCAAGTATATAGTATAATGAATCCCTTATTATTTCTTCGTCATCCACAACTAAAATTTTATATGCCATTTTTATCCTGAATTAATTAATAGGTAACTTAATTATAAATGATGTTCCTTCATTTACTTTACTTTTTATCTTTATATCACCCTGAAAACTTTTTACAATTCCATAACTTACCCATAAACCCAAACCCGTACCTTTACCTTCTGTCTTAGATGTAAAGAATGGTTCAAAAACTTTATTTAGTTTGTCTTCTTTAATTCCTATTCCGGTATCCGAAAATGTCAATGTGACTTCACTATCATTGCTTTCAGATTTTACTGAGATCTTTTCAATCCTATTGTTTCTTTTTTTCTCGATAATTGCATCAACAGAGTTTAATAAAATATTAACAAACACTTGCTGAATCTGATCTGATATCAAAGGAAGTAACGGAATGCCGGGGCTTAAACTTGTTTCAAATATTATATCCTGGGCTTTTGTACCAACCTTAGTTATCTCAACAGCTTCTTTAATTACCATGTTTATATCAGTCAGTTCTAATTCATAATTTGATGGTCTGGAAAAATCAACAAGATCCCGTATAATTTTGGATATTCTTGTAACCTGACTTTTTACCAGATCTAATTTTTCGTTTACAAACGGATCAGCAGAAATTCTTTGTGCAACTTGTACCAAAGCTGAAATAGATGCTAATGGATTACCGACTTCATGAGCAATACCGGCTGCCAATGTACCAATACTTTCCATTTTTTGTGTATGAATCAATTGTCTTTCTAATGTTCTTTTTTCTGTCAGGTCGCGATGAATACCAAAATATCCGGATACTTTTCCATCTTTATCCAAAATAGGAGAAACAAGTAATTGAGTAAAGAATGGTTCACCGTCTTTTTTCAGATTTTCAACTTCACCAACCCAAACCTTTCCGCTTGAAACTGTATCCCACATCTTATCCCAAAATTTAGCAGAGTTTTTTCCGCTGCTTAATATGCTTGGGTTTCTGCCAATTAATTCATCTTTAGAATAACCGCTTGCATTTTCAAAAGCTTTATTAATATAAATCATCTTACCGTTTAGATCAGTTATCTGTAAAGGATTAACAGTATTTTCTGCAACATTAAAAAACCTGATAAGATCAGCTTCTTTCTTCTTTTCTTCACTGATATCTCTTGCGGTTACAAGCGTTAATCTCTCTTTGAATCCCGGACTATTAAAAGGTACAAAAGAAAGCTTTACATTTATAAAGTTCTTTTTAAAAAAAAGTCTGGTTTCAATCTCTTCCGGTTTTGCGAGCGTTAATGATTTATTGAACAGGTTTTGTGTTTCATTTCTGTCACAAAGCTCTACATAATCAAAAAAAATGTCGGTCTTACTATTATTAATTTCTAATTTTTCACTTGAGACTTTATTATAAAATCTGATATCTCCCTTATCATTAATTAAAAAACACATATCCGGGAATCCATCGAACAGAGAAAAATCTAATGTGATATTTTGATGCATTGAGGCTAAAAATTTCTTATAAAAACTGTTGCGCTAAAATAAACAATCCTTAGCGATTTATTAAACCCAAAATGAAGCACTATTTAAACAAATTTGTAAATTCCGGTCAAACAAAATTTTATTATGAGTGAACTGCTTAACATATTAAAATACAGACTAATATGGATTAATATTGCTGCTGCAATTGCTGCAGTAATAATATCATTTTATTGGTATGGGTTTGCTGCATTTGCTTTTGTTTTAATAAGTAATTTATTTGATATTTTCGGATATCATTTTACACTTATCAGAAGGACAAAACAACTTCCGGAAAAAATAATTATCAGGTCTTATAGATTAAACCAGTTTTTATTCGATGTGTTATTACTCCTTATGATTGGATTTGTATTTGACTGGATCGCTGCGTTAGCAGGATGGATAATGAAAAATTTTGGTCTTCAGGATGTTCTGTATTACATTATTTTGCAGATGAAACTACCGGATAAATGGACATGGATGAGATGGACTCCGCTTGGTTTTTTTAAAGGTGACCTTTTGAAAAGTGAAGTCCTTATCCAATCTTTTGTTGGATTCTTAATTGCAGCTTTATTATTGATATTAAGATAAAGGAGATTTTATATGAGTAAAAAAATTATTGTTGGTTTAGTTCAATATTCTCCTGTTTGGGAGAATAAGCTTTCAAATCAGCAGAAGATAAAAAAACTGATTGAGCAGACCGGTAAACCTGATCTGATTATCTTTCCTGAAATGACTTTAACTGGTTTCACAATGAAATCAGATGAGTTTTGTGAAGAGTTAAATGGTGAATCATATTTGTTTTTTTCTGAACTGGCAAAGAATAAAAAAAGTGCGATAATGTATGGCGTTATTGAAAAAGGGAAAAATAAAAATTTTAATACTCTAGTTCATTTAAATAATCAGGGCAAGGTAATTAAGACTTACAGAAAAATTCATCCTTTTTCTTATGCAAAAGAAGATAAGTCTTACGGTAAAGGAAAAGATACTGTAATAAGCAGAGTTCAAGGATTTAATATTGGTCTTTCAATCTGTTATGATCTCAGATTTCCGGAGCTTTATAGATTTTACGGTAAAGAGAAAGCTGATATTATAATTGACATTGCAAATTGGCCTGATACAAGAATTGATCATTGGCGGACTTTGTTAAAAGCACGTGCAATTG
>JAVEUY010000272.1:0-4774 GCA_034005315.1 Ignavibacteriaceae bacterium
CAAAACTAATCTTCCAACTATTAATAAATTAAATAATACGAACAGGGATTTTTATTTTGCTTTTTCTGAGTAAGGCGGTCTGTTTGGTAAAATAAGCTGGGGTTCGAATTTAAGAAATATCTATGGTTTATAAGCATTCGGATTGTTTCTTTTGGCTAAATATTTTTAAGAACATTTACTCAAGCTATTGACTTTTTACATGTCAGGCTCAGTTTATCGAAGCCTGACACTCGAAATACTTAATAGTGGTTCAGCTAATAATTAAGCAAGGGGCTTAGCCATTTTTCAACTTCAACGAGGTTCATACCTTTGCGGCGATGATAATCAAGCACCTGATCTTTTTCTATCTTTCCAACATTAAAATATTTTGATTTCGGATGAGCGAAATATAATCCGCACACACTTGCAGCCGGATACATAGCCATACTTTCTGTCAGCATTATTCCGGCATTTTTTTCCGCATCAAGCAATGAAAATATAATTGGCTTTTCAGTATGATCGGGTTGTGCCGGATAACCTGGTGCAGGACGAATACCTGTATAACTTTCCTTTATCAGTTCATTGTTGGAATAATTTTCATTTTCTGAGTAACCCCAAAATTCTTTTCTTACTAATTCGTGTAAATGTTCGGCAAACGCTTCTGCTAACCTGTCTGCAATAGCTTTAATCATTATTTTACTATAATCATCAAGGTCCTTTTCAAACTTCTCAATCAGTTTTTCAATACCGATTCCTGCAGTAACTGCAAACATACCGATGTAATCTTTTATTCCCGTTTCTTTCGGTGCAACAAAATCTGCAAGAGCAACATTTGGTTCGCCGGATGATTTTTGATTTTGCTGTCTCAGCGAATGCAAAGTTCTTCTTACTCCGCTTCTTTCTTCATCAGTATATATCTCTATATCATCAACTCCAACTGAGTTTGCCGGGAACAAACCGATTACTCCGTTAGCAGTTAATGATTTTTCTGCAATAACCATATCCAATAATTTATTAGCGTCTTCAAAAATTTTCTTTGCTTCTGCTCCGTTTTTATCGTTTTCAAAAATATCCGGATATTTTCCTTTTAATTCCCACATCATAAAGAACGGAGTCCAGTCAATATATTTTCTTAAGATATTTAAATCGAAGTTGTTAAGAACAGTTATCCCTGTTTTATTGGGCTTTTTAATCACCGAATTTTCCCAGTCAATTTTTAACTTATTTTCACGGGCTTTATCAAGGCTAATCAGGTTCTTTGCTGATTTTCTTTTTAAATAATCTTCTCTGAGATTTAAATATTCTTTTTTAGTATCCTGCACAAATTTTTCGCGTTCTTCTTTATTTTCATTTAAAAGACCTGATACAACAGGAACACTCCTGGAAGCATCAAGAACATGAACAACCGGTCCGCTGTAATTAGGATCAATCTTTACTGCAGTATGAATTCTTGATGATGTTGCACCACCAATCAGTAATGGAAGTTTTAGTCCTCTTCTTTCCATTTCTTTTGCAACGTGTATCATTTCATCCAAAGAGGGAGTAATCAATCCGCTTAAACCGATTATATCAACTTTTTTATCAAGCGCTGTCTGAATAATTTTTTCAGAATGAACCATAACACCAAGATCAATTATCTTATAGTTGTTACAGCCAAGAACAACACCAACAATGTTTTTTCCAATATCGTGAACATCGCCTTTAACAGTTGCAAGGAGAATAGAAGGGCCTCCTGAAGCCTCACCCAAACCCTCTCCAAAGGAGAGGGCTTTTAAAATTGATAAAATATCGGTTAATATCTTATCTGGATCTGAAAAAACCTGTTCGTTAGTGAATCTTATAACTCTAAACCCAATACTTTCTAACCATTCTGTTCTTATCTGATCCGACTCTTGATTTTCAGGAAGCTGATGTATCGCTCCATCTAATTCAATTACAAGCCTGTTGGGAATACAAACAAAATCAGCGATATATTTTCCAATTATATGTTGTCTTCTGAACTTATAATTTTCTAATTGTCTGTTTTTTAAAAGCTTCCAAAGTTTTTCTTCTGCTTCAGTTGGATTTGCTCTGTTCTTTTTTACAAATTCTTTTAACAGATCATAAACAATTGGATCTGCTGTCATCCAATCAAATTTATCATCTCCCTTCTCCTTTGGAGAAGGGTCGGGGATGAGGCTTTTTTCTTCTTCGGAAGCGGCAGGGAGTTGTGCTTCTGTCATATACGGTTCAAGTATGCTGACTGCTTTCTTCATCACTCTTGCACTTTTTACAACCTGAGGAAGAAACATTTTGCCGGCACCAAATAAATCACCAACCACATTCATACCTGCCATTAACGGTCCTTCAATCACTTCAAGCGGCTGGGAATATTTTTGTCTTGCTTCTTCAACATCAACATCAATAAAATCAACTATACCTTTTACTAATGCGTGCTTCAGTCTTTCATCGACCTCTAAAGAGCGCCACTCATCTTTCTTTTCCTCTGTTTTATCTTTCTTCTTAATTGTTTCTGCAAAATCAACCAGTCTTTCGGTTGCGTCTTGTCTGCGATTAAAAAGAACATCTTCTACTCTCTCCAGAAGATCTTTTGGGATTTCCTCATAAACTTCAAGCTGACCGGCATTAACAATTCCCATATCCATACCGGCTTTGATTGCATGAAAAAGAAAAGAAGAGTGCATTGCTTCACGAACGGCATCATTGCCGCGGAAAGAAAACGAAAGATTACTAACTCCACCGCTAACCTTTGCAAGCGGAAGATTTTGTTTTATCCATCGCGCTGCTTCAATAAAATCTATAGCATAATTATTATGTTCTTCGATGCCGGTTGCGATTGCAAGTATGTTTGGATCAAAGATTATATCCTGAGGAGGAAATCCGATTTCCTTTGTTAAAATATCATAGGCGCGCTTACAAACTTCTTTTCTTCTTTCAAGAGTATCAGCCTGTCCTTTTTCATCGAACGCCATTACAATAACGGCTGCTCCGTAATTCAAGACTTTCCTTGCCTGTTTTTTAAATTCCTCTTCGCCCTCTTTAAGTGAAATTGAATTAACAATTCCTTTGCCCTGCAAACATTTTAATCCTTCTTCAATTACACTCCATTTCGATGAATCAATCATTATCGGAAGCTTTGCAATATCAGGTTCTGAACCAATAAGATTTAAATACTTTACCATTGCCTGTTCTGAGTCAAGCATACCTTCATCCATGTTTATATCAATAGCCTGTGCACCGCCTTCAACCTGGCTTTGTGCTACTGAGAGTGCTTCATCATATTTATTTTCTTTTATTAATCGTTCAAACTTTTTTGAGCCGGTTATATTTGTTCTTTCACCTATGTTCATGAAGTTTGAGTCTGGTCGTAATACAACTGATTCCAGTCCGCTCAGTTTTAAATATGGTTCCTGTGGTTTAATTGTTCTCGGTTTATAGTTATTCACTATCTCTGAAATTTTTTTGATATGATCGGGAGTTGTTCCGCAGCATCCGCCAACAATATTTACAAATCCGCTTTTTAAAAAATCTTCCAGAACATCTGCCATAGACTGCGGAGTTTCATCATAACCGCCCATCTCGTTCGGTAATCCGGCATTAGGATAAACAGATAAAAACTTATCCGATACGTTTGAAAGATCTTCAACAAACGGACGCATCTGTTTCGGACCAAGTGCACAGTTTAATCCAACACTTACAAGATGTTTTGAATGAGAAACTGAAATAAAAAATGCCTCAACTGTTTGTCCTGATAATGTTCTTCCGCTGTTATCAACAATAGTTCCTGAAATCATCACCGGAATATCCAGTGATCTTTCGTTTAATAATTTTTCAACACTGAAGATTGCTGCTTTTGCATTAAGTGTATCAAAAATTGTTTCAATAAGAATTATATCCACACCGCCGTCAATCAATCCTTTTGAAGCATTATAATATGCTTCAGCTATTTCATCAAAAGTTACAGCACGGTATCCGGGATCATTTACGTTTGGAGAAAGTGAGAGTGTTTTGTTTGTCGGTCCTAATGCGCCGGCAACAAATCTTGGTTTAGATTTATCTATGCTGTTAAATTCTTCCGCCACTTGTTTTGCAATTTTTGCTGACTCATAGTTTAATTCATACGCTATGTCCTGAAGCTGGTAATCTGCCTGTGAAATGGTGTTTGCATTGAATGTATTTGTTTCAACAATATCCGCTCCTGCTTCAAAGTAAGCCCGGTGAATTCCTTTGATTATTTCCGGCTGAGTAATTGACAGAAGATCGTTATTGCCTTTAAGATCATGCTGAAAATCTTTAAATCGTTCACTACGAAAATCTTCTTCTGTCAGATTATGATTTTGGATCATAGTTCCCATTGCACCGTCGAGCACAAGGATTTTATTTTCTAATATTTTCTTTAATGATTCGGCTGTTAGCTTCATAACACTTCCTAAAATAACTACAAGTTTATTATTTAATTTTATCTTTATCTGAGGCTCTGAAATAATCCGCCTTTGGCGGACAGGATAACTCAGACGCTTAAGTTTAATGGTACTGGTTTCAACATCTTTAACCAAAAATGTTTAAAACAAAAAAACCTCTTACAATGAAATGAAGAGGTTAAAAATAAAATCTCCATCTCATCTTTCCTCCGATAAACCGGAAGCAGGAATTAGCACCTGGCATCTGTATAGTTACAAGATCGGTTGCTACGGCATCTACGGGCCTGTTCCCTACGCCGTTCTTGATAAGATATTTATTGTATAAGAACAATTAAGCCTGAGACAAATATATAAATTATCTTTACATTGTCAAT
>JAVEUY010000273.1:0-4729 GCA_034005315.1 Ignavibacteriaceae bacterium
TTTACATAGCGAATTTCTTGAAGGTTTTTCATAACGATGAAATTTGTGTATCGCTATTTCAGGACAAGACAGATAATTATTAAAAAAGCGTTCTGAAATTTTCAGAACGCTTTTTTAGTGGTTTATGAATCCCCCTCCTTTGGAGGGGTTAGGGGAGGCTAGAACATTCCGCCCCCGCCACTAGTTTCATTAGCGTCTCTTTGTTTTCTGGCTAAAGCACGGTTTTTTCCGCCACCAAAAATGTAATTGAATCCTACATAAAACGTTTGACTTTCCCAGTAAAAAGCTCCTTGCTGTCTAAACGGAATATTACCATCAAAAGCAAAACGCATATTTTCGAAAACGTCGTTGTAACGAGCTGTAATAGTTCCTTTTCCTTTTAAAATGTTGTAGGTTGCTCCAAGATCCATTTTGTACATTTCTTTTCTGTCATATTGTAATCCTTTATCCCTTCCTCTGTACATTCCAAATAATTGAAAACGTAAATCTTTAGTTGCAGTAAAAGTGTTGTTGATTCTAGCATTAAATGTAGTTACATCAACTGAAGCATTTTCTAATGCGTTTGTGTTTGCATTTTGTACTGTTCCTTTTGCAGTTTTAAAATAAACATCAGCACTTGCATTAACAGACCACCAAGATGAGAATTTTAAATTTCCTGATGTTTCTATACCATACGCATTGTTGTTTGCAAAATTGGCATAAGATAAAATATTACGGTTAGTATTGTTTGGGTCGTTATAAACCGTTCTTGAAATCTCATCCGAAATACTTCTGTAGAATACACCACTAGTAATCGAACCAATTTTGGTAGTTCTAGTTTAATTCACTTCAAATGAGTTGGTAAATTGTGGTACTAAAGCTGGATTTCCTCTCGAGTCCATCAATGGTGTTGTCCATTCTCTAATTGGGCTAATTTGTCCAATACTTGGTCGGTCAACACGTCTTGAATAATTGAAATTAAATGAGTTTTTATCGTTTGCAGTATAGGTTAAAAATGCTGAAGGATAAGCTGTGAATAAATCATCAGAAATATTTTGAGCATCAGAAAAATTCGGATTGGTTTCGTTGATGGCAAAATCGGCATCTAAATTAAAATATTCTAAACGTACCCCAAGTTGACCACTCCATTTTCCAATTTGTTTCCCTAAATTAGCATAAGCCGAATAAATATTTCTTCCAAATTCAAATGAATTATTAGCACTTGTAAAGCTTGGATTATCATCATAAAAACGGTTACCTGAATTCTGAATTCTCGTTTCAACTCCCAACTCTAATTTCGTAGTTTCAGTTATCGGATTCACATAATCAGCATTAAACTGAAAATAATCGGTTGTTCCAGGAACTATGTTAGTTCTATCCAAGCTTGATGTTTCCTCGTACAAGGTGTTTTCATTATTTTCTGTATGAGAATAATTTAATTGAAGTTCTAAATTTTTGTCTTTTTTATCAAAATCATGTTTGTAAACTAAATCATAGGTTTGGTTTTTATTATCACCTTTGCTGTCAAAATACTGAATTACATTGTCGTTTGCAACAGGATCGTCATAAATAATAGTTGTTAAACCTGTGCCAGAACCATAAGTGAAACTTTGGTTAGTATAAGCAGAAATTGTATTTTTTTCGTTGATATAATAATCCATTCCTAGTTTTAATAGATGCGAATTATTTTTATTTCGGAAATTAAAATCTTGACGATTTTCTTCATTAGTTCTTTCGCTATCTACAAAACCATTATTAGCGTTAATTCCGTGATTAAAACCATAATTAGTGTAAAAATTCACTTTTCCTACTCGATAATTCATGTTCAAAGCCGAGTTGGTTTTTGGAGTAATTCCGAAAGTAACGCCTGTGTTGATAGAACCATTAAAACCATCTTGTGAATTTTTATGTAAAATAATATTGATGATTCCGCTCATTCCTTCCGGATTGTACTTTGCCGAAGGATTTGTAATCAACTCAATTTGTTTAATCGAAGCCGAAGGAATTTGTTGTAACAATTGCTCCACCGAAACATTCGAAGGTTTCCCGTCGATAAGTACACGAACATTGCTGTTTCCTCTCATGCTGATTTCTTTCGTTTGAGGATCAATACTTACTGTTGGAATGTTATTCATAATTTCGGAAGCTGTAGTTCCAGAAGCAATTAAATCTTTTCCAACATTGATTACTTTTCTGTCAATTTTTTGCACCATGTTTGAACGCTCTGCCACAACTTCAACATCTTTTAATTCGGATACATCTTCAGAAATAGTTATGGTTCCTAAATTTTGATTACTATCAGAAGTTAAATCAATGTTTTTTACAACTGTTGTATAGCCAATAAATTGAATTTCGACAGTATATTTTTGTAAAGCCAATTTGTTAACGGTGAAATTTCCTTCTTCAGTGGTTACAGCTCCTGTGATGATTTTGCCATTATCTTTTACAATAATGTTTACGTAAGGTAAAGGTTCGTTTGTGTTTTTGTCAACTACTTTTCCTTTAATACTTCCTGAATTTTGTGCAAATCCGAAAGCAAAAGAGCACAAGAAGTAGGTAATAATTAGTTTAAGTTTCATTTGTTTGTTTTTAATTAAAATGATTGATGATTGTGGTTACTAGACTTCAACAATTGTTAATTGTTACAGTATTTTTGCTAATTATATTTTTTTTAACATTTGAAGGCGATTTCTGAAATTTTATTTCATTATTCTATTGTCAAAATTCTTACCTTTGCACGTTCAAAAAAATAAGGTAAAATGACATTACATCACACATTAACAACACACATCCAAAAAGCGGTTCTTGAATTGTTCAATATTTCTATCGAAAAAGTTGAATTTCAAGCTACTAGGAAAGAGTTCGAAGGTGATATTACTATGGTAGTTTTTCCTTTGGTAATAGCATTAAAAGGCAATCCAGTTGAAATCGGAAATCAGATAGGAAATTACTTAGTAACAAACGTAAATGAAGTTTCTAAGTTCAATGTAGTAGGCGGATTTTTAAATATTGTGATTTCGGATGCTTTTTATGTGGAATTTTTCAATACAATTAAAAACAACGAAACATTTGGTTTTGTAGCTCCCAAAGAAGGAGAAAAAGCGGTAATGGTAGAATATTCTTCGCCAAATACCAATAAACCTTTGCATTTGGGTCACATCCGTAACAACTTATTAGGTTATTCAGTTGCCGAAATCTTAAAAGCTTCTGGAAAAAAAGTATACAAAACGCAAATTATCAACGATAGAGGAATTCACATCTGTAAATCGATGTTGGCTTGGCAAAAATTCGGAAACGGACAAACGCCAGCTTCAACTGGATTAAAAGGTGATAAATTGGTTGGGAATTTTTATGTAGAATTCGACAAACAATATAAAAAAGAAATTTCAGAATTAATCGCTCAAGGTAAAACCGAAGATGAAGCAAAAAAACTAGCACCATCTATTTTGGAAGCACAACAAATGCTTTTAGATTGGGAGAATGGAAAACCAGAAGTTATCGAACTTTGGAAAACCATGAACCAATGGGTTTACGATGGATTTGCTCAAACGTATAAAAATCTTGGCGTTGATTTTGATAGCTACTATTATGAATCCAACACCTATTTACTTGGAAAAGAAGTAGTGCAATTTGGTTTAGAAAAAGGCATTTTCGAGAAAGACCCAGATGGTTCAGTTTGGATTGACTTAACGGCGGATGGATTGGATAGAAAAATCGTGCTTCGTTCAGACGGAACTGCGGTTTACATGACGCAAGATATTGGAACAGCAATCCAACGTGTGAAAGATTTTCCAGATGTTGGAGGAATGGTTTACACCGTAGGAAACGAACAAGATTACCACTTTAAAGTGTTATTCTTAATCTTGAAAAAGTTAGGATTTGATTGGGCGGATAGCTTATATCATTTGTCATACGGAATGGTTGAATTGCCTTCTGGAAAAATGAAATCGCGTGAAGGAACCGTTGTAGATGCAGATGATTTAATGGCAGAAATGACTACAACAGCACAAACTATTTCGGAAGATTTAGGAAAGTTAGATGGTTATTCTGATGAAGAGAAATCAGTTTTGTTTAAAACTATCGGTTTAGGTGCGTTGAAATATTATATGTTGAAGGTTGATCCGAAAAAACAAATGATGTTCAATCCAGAAGAATCGGTTGATTTTGCTGGAAATACTGGACCATTCATCCAATATACATACGCTCGTATTCAGTCGATTTTAAGAAAGGCTGATTTTGATACTTCAATTTCAATTTCGGGATTAGAATTGCATGAAAAGGAGAAAGAATTAATCAAACAAGTGCAATTATTCCCTGAAGTAATTCAAAATGCGGCAGAAAATCACAGTCCAGCGTTGATTGCGAATTATACTTATGATTTGGTGAAAGAATTCAACTCGTTCTATCAACAAGTTTCGATTTTAGGAGAAGAAAATCACGATAAAAAAGTGTTTCGAGTACAACTATCAAAATCAGTTGGAGACACCATCAAAAATGCATTTCAGTTATTAGGAATTGAAGTTCCTGAGCGAATGTAACAAAGTGGTGGGTTTGAAGTTATCCTTGATTTTTGAATTTGCACTTGAACTTGAAATTTATTAAATGAACACATCAAAATATTTTTTTCAAACCTTAGTCGTGGTAATTGTTTCTGGATTGTCTTTTTTAGCATTCAAAACGTTTTTGCCTAAGAAATTATTTGCCGAAAGTAAATTAGACTCCAAAAATGTTGTAGTTGATAGTTTGCTTT
>JAVEUY010000274.1:0-4700 GCA_034005315.1 Ignavibacteriaceae bacterium
AGTTCAGACTATCCGATAAATATATTAAAAAACGCTGGTGTGGATATGAATTCGCCTGAACCGGTTTTAGCAGTAACAAAAAAAATGAATCAGATAATTGACGAAATAGAAAATATAATCTAAACTAACTTAGGAAAACAATGAAAGTTTACACAAAAACTGAACTAAACTTATATAACCAATCACTTACTTATGATGATATAAGCCTGATACCTACACAGGTTTCAAGAATAAAATCCAGAACTGAAGCTGCTACCAACAGCACTTTTCTAGGACTTAAGCTTGCTGTTCCTGTAATTTCAAGTCCTATGGATTCTGTAACCGGTATTGAAATGGCGAAAGAACTATCAAAGCTTGGAAGTCTTGGTATTATAAACAGATTTGATTCTTCTTTAGATGCAGTATTAAATGCAAAAAATGGAAAAGGGATAAAAGCTGTTTCGATTGCACTTAATACAGATTTTAAGACGATAGAAAAGATTGCTGAAAAAAAATATATCATCTGTATTGATACAGCAAATGCTAACAATAAAGAAGTGCTTAAAAAAACTGAAGCTATAAAAAAGAAATTTGATGTAAAAATTATTGTAGGAAATATAGCTCACGGTGCAAGTCTGCACCAATTAGAAAATGCCGGAGCAGATGCAGTAAGGGTTGGAATAGGAAGCGGAAGTGTCTGTACAACTTCAATTCAAACAGGAATCGGGATCGGACAGGTTTCATCACTGCTTGATATTTGTTTTTCAAGAGCTCAGAAAAAACTGAAGATAAAAATAATTGCTGATGGCGGAGTAAAAAGCCCGGGTGATGTTGCTAAAGCAATAGCACTTGGCGCTGATATTGTTATGCTTGGAAGAATGCTTTCCGGAACAAGGGAAACTCCGGGTGAAGTAATTAAATATAACGGTCAGCTTTGGAAAAAATACCGCGGTTCTGCATCCTTTGGTGTAAAAATGCGTAATGAGTTTATTGAAGGTGAAGAAACAATGGTTGCTTATAAAGGCGCAGTTAAAAATGTAATTGATGGAATTTCTGACGGACTTAAAAGTTCTATGAGTTATATGAATTGTCTTAACCTGAATGAATTACGAAAGACTGAATCATTTGCAGTACTAAGTAATAGTTCATTCCTGGAAAGATTACCACGGGTTTAATTGTTTAAATACCGGTGGTATAATTTTTAATAATGTTTTAAAAATAATTCTGCCGGTATTATAGTTTATTATAATTTAGTGCTCTTTAGTCTGAGTGAATTACTGATTACAGAAACAGAACTTAAAGACATAGCCAAAGCAGCAAACATTGGATTAAGCATTCCTAAAGCAGCAAGCGGAATCCCGATTACATTATAAATAAATGCCCAGAAAAGATTTTGTTTAATAACACTAATTGTTTTATTAGAAAGTCTTATTGCTTTCAAAACGCCTTTGAGATCTCCGCTTAATAAAACAACACCGGCACTTTCAATCGCAACATCTGTTCCTGTTCCAATTGCAATTCCGATATCACTCTGTGCCAAAGCAGGAGCGTCATTTATGCCATCTCCTACCATAACTACTTTTTTATTTTCTGACTGAAGCTCTTTTATCTTTATTAATTTATTCTGAGGCGTAACCTCTGCAAAATATTTTTCTATCCCGGCTAATCCGGCAATCTTTTTTGTAGTGCTTTCGTTATCACCCGAAGAAAGAACAGGAGTAACATTAATCTTTTTCAGACCATCAATTACTTCTTTTGATGTTGGTTTGATTGAATCAACTACAGTTACAAATCCTTTTAATTCTTTTTCAACAGCCAAAAAAATCATAGAAGTGTTTTTAATATTATCATCCGATAATTCTTTTGAAAACTTTTCAAGTCCGATTTTATTTTCCTGCATCAACTGGCTGTTGCCGGCAAGAACAAGTTTGCCATTAATTTTTGCAATTAATCCTTTGCCCGATCTGTTTTCAAATTCTTCTGTTTCATAATAATTAGCATCTTTATCAGCAGCATAATCCATAACAGCTTTTGCAAGCGGATGATCAGATCTTTTTTCAATTGAAGCTAAAACAGAAAGGAACTCTTTTTCAGAAATACCATCACAGAAAATATTTTTTATCGAAAGCTTACCTTCAGTTAAAGTTCCGGTTTTATCAAACACAATTGTATCTGCTCTGTGCAGTTCTTCAAGGCTTTCGCCGTCTTTAAATAAAATTCCGTTTTGAGCGGCTTTTCCCATTGCTACTATTAAAGCTGTTGGAGTTGCTAAACCAAGTGCACAAGGGCAGGCAATTATCAGAACAGCGACAAAGTTTATTAAAGCAACGCTTAAATCCGACTGTGCAAAAATTAACCAGTAAATAAAAGTGAGGATTGCTATCAGTATTACTGCAGGGACAAAAATTGATGCAACCTTATCTGCTATGTTTTGTATTGGTGCTTTTGAACCTTGTGCGTCTTCAACAAGTTTAATTATATGACCAAGGACAGAATTCTTTCCGATATCAGTAATTTCAAATTCAAAATAGCCGTTAGTGTTTATTGTACCGCCAATAACTTTTGAACCAATGATCTTTTCAACGGGCAGACTTTCACCTGTTATCATTGATTCATCAATTGCAGATGTTCCGGAAATAATTAAACCATCTGCGGGAATTTTTGCTCCAGGTTTGATAATTATTATATCGCCGGTTTTTAAATCGCTTAAAGGTTTTTCGATCTCAAGATTGTTTTCTTTTACGAGAGCAGTTTTCGGCTGCAGCTCCATAAGTTTTTTTATAGCTGTACCGGTTTTGGTTTTTGCTCTTGCTTCAAGCCATCTTCCCAATAGTATTAAAGTGATTATCACAACAGTTGTATCAAAATATACGTGACTGATTTTATGATGTTGAGAAAAAATTTCCGGGAAAAGTGTAAGTAATAAACTGTATATGTAAGCTGAACCGGTTCCTACTGCAACAAGCGAGTTCATATCAGCAGTAAAGTGTTTTAGATTTTTAAAAAATATTGTAAAAAATCTTTTACCGGAAATAAAAATAACCGGTGTAGTAAGAATAAGAAGTATTTTGTTTATCTGTTCAGCAGTAAAATGATTATTAAGAAAAAAACCTTCCCACATAATTCCCATATTAATATTTACTATGGGTATTGCCATAATGATTGCAAAAATAAGATCCTTTTTTAACTCCTGCTGATAATCAGAATTTGATGTTTTAAATTCTGTTTCTGTATGCTCTTCTTTTTTAGTTTCAACAATATCAATTTTATATCCTGCATCTTCAACTTTTGCGGCAACTTCTTTAAGATCAACAAGTTTTGGATCATAGTCGAAAGAAACTTTTTCAGTAGCCAGATTGACACTTACATTTCTTATCCCTTCAACCTTAGCAACGGTTTTCTCTACTCTTGCAACACAGCTTGCACACGTCATTCCTTCGACGGGAAGTGATATTTTTTTTGTTTCAATCATTATATGTTTAATTACTTAATTATCGTATAACCTGCTTCAGTTATAGCGTCTTTTATCTGAGATTCACTTACTTTCTTCTCATCAAATTTGACACTTGCTTCACCTATTTTTACATCCAGATTTTCAACTTCAAGCTTTTGTATTTCTTTTTTTACTGCCATTACACAATGATGACAGCTCATTCCATCAATTTTAAATGTTACTTCCATTTTCATTCCTTTTAATTAAATTTATTTGCAAGCCAAATATACTAAAGAATATTATTGGACTGACTGCCGGAAATCATACTTGTGATTATAAAACCGTAAATAAATATGAGTCTTCCGAAAAATTATGTGATAATTAAAAATTGTTTGATCATTCTGTTAAACAAAGGAAGATTATTTCAGAAACTCAATCTTTTAATCCTGAAATCATTTCGGAATGATCTTAAAGAAATCAGGAATTATTTATTACTTGTTTTGGGAGGCAGTTTTTTATCGGAAGTATTGGATTGATTAAATGTATTTGTGTCACTTGCAGGTTTAAATACTTCAAACTTATTTTTTTTCTTTTTGGTAATGACAGGATTTTGAGTCTGTGGGTTAACAGTTTTAAGAACATCATTTTTTGTAACCGGTTTTTCATCTGAATCTTGATCAGGGTCAGTTTTAGTAATTCTTTCAGAAGATTTATTAATTTGAAATCCAGTTGATTGTTTTCGTCTTCTGTAAGCGAAATATGTAATTACAAGAACTCCCAGACTAATAAACGTAAACCCCAGAAATATAAGTTGGATGATATCAATTAATTGCATTTTTATTTCCTATTCGTCAGTAATACCAACAATCATCTTGCCATAAATAGCAATCTTTTATTTCATTTTTATTAAAATAACAAAGATCTTAGTTAAATATATTTTTAGTGTGAGAAAAAATATTTGATAAATGCAAAAACGATACACTTTCTAATATATTATAAAATAAGCATTTAAGTTGGATTTAGCCCAAATCTTTAATATTTTTTGCCTCCAAAAAATTTACTGTCAGAAAAATAGGTTTGAAATGACGAAAGCTGATATTGTAGATAGAGTTGCCTCCGGTACTGGGCTTACAAAGCTTGAAACTGAGGCAATTATAGAAGGATTTTTTACAACGGTGATTGAAGCATTGAAAGAGGGGAAAGGAATTGAAATTCGCGGCTTTGGAAGTTATAAAGTAAAAAAGAAGAATGCACGAACTGCCAGAAATCCAAAATCCGGTGAAAAGGT
>JAVEUY010000275.1:0-4701 GCA_034005315.1 Ignavibacteriaceae bacterium
TGTTACAGACTTAAGTACAGATTCACCTGTTAATGCTGAAGTATCAACAAACGAATTACCTTCTATAACAATCCCATCAAGTGGAATTTTTTCTCCTGGTTTAACAATAATTATTTGACCGGGATGAACTTCTGCTGGTGATACTTTCCGAGCCTCATTATTTACTTTAAGATTTGCATAATCAGGTCTTATTTTCAGCAATGCTTTAACAGATCTTCTGGAGCGATTGACAGCAATATCCTGAAAAAATTCTCCCACTACATAAAATAACATCACTGCAACGGCTTCTGGCAACTGGTGAATTGCAAACGCACCAATCGTAGCAATTGTCATCAGAAACTGCTCATCAAATACTTTCCCTTTAATTATATTTTTAATCGCACCGGTAATTACATTCCATCCGCTAATAAGATAAGCAGTAATAAAAACAGCGTACTCAATATATTCTAAATTTAATCTATGAAACTGGTCTGATAGTAAAATCCCGATAATCAGGAGAATAAATGCTGATACTGCTTTAAATAGTGTTCTTCTGTTTTCATACAATTCGTTTTTGGAGATAATGTTAGCCGCATCATCGATTAGATCAACTTCAGGTTCAATTTCTTTTATTTTAGATTTTACTTCCTGAATATTATCAGTATCAACGTACAAAGTAAAATTAGCAAAATTAACAGATACAAATTTTACTTCAGGTAATTTTGCTAAAGTATTTTCAATATTATTTGCACAAGCAGCACAATCAAGATTACTTAATTTATATTTTTTCATTCCTGTTTATTTTTAATTAAAATCATGGTTATCCAATATTTCGTATATAACAAAATACCTGCAAAGCTATGAATATTTTACAATATTTCTATATTATCTAAAGTGTTTATAAATGAAAGCGGATTTTTATTCCTATCAATTTTAAACCTGATGAATTAAATATATTGTTTTACAGAAGTTTAGACTTTTTATTAAAATAAAGATGTGTTTTAAAGCATTTTTTACAATTAAAAGCTGACTTAAAGTATTTGAAATAAAGTCATTAACTTTTTTAATGATTGATAAAACAGGCTGATTATATTAACTTTGCATCACAAAATTTGAATGCACCCGTAGCTTAATTGGATAGAGCATCTGACTACGGATCAGAAGGTTCGGGGTTCGAATCCCTGCGGGTGTACAAAAAAAAACCCAACCTGTTTTATGAGTTGGGCTTTTTAGAATCCTAGGTATTTTAGCTTAATCTTATTTCATCAAGAGCATCTTTTTAGTTTCAGCTCTGTTCCCTGCTACTAATTTGCAAAGATAAACACCTGAAGCCAGTTCACTTCCATCAAAATTAATAATGTAGCTGCCTGCACTCATTTCTTCATCCAGTAATACTTTTATTTCTTTGCCAAGCATATCATAAACTTTTAATGATACATGCTGGGCACTGCCAATCGAGAACATAATATTTGTAGCTGGATTAAACGGATTAGGATAATTCTGATATAAACTAAAATCACTAACCGGCAGATTTGCATATTGATCTTCAACTCCGACCGCAACACTATCAGGATGATAAAATGTATAAGCTATTCCGCCCTTACCAAACCAGGATATAGCCAAATCATTTTTATTATGCATATATGAATAACCATTAGATTTAGCAGGATCGTGTACAATCGGTCTTCCATCAGAAGTAAAACCGGCTAACATTACCAAATGACCTGCGTATAAAGGCAAACCAATTGACATTGCAATCCTACCGCCATTAGCAAGAACTTCTCTTGCTTCGCTCCAGCTTCTGTATCTGGTAACAGCACCATCAAGTCCATGTTCTGCTGCGTTCTGCACTGCTCTTGGCCATATACCAAACATATTGAAATAGGGATCATAATTATCAAGAGCAAATTGATAAGGGTTTACTGTAATCTCATAGCTTCTTAAGATCATCGCAACAGAAGTTGGTGAACATATATCCCCCCCAATTGTTGGATCTACACCATATTGATAAATAAATCCGGTTGGAATAAATATAGCTGGTGGTTTATCATTCAAAATTTGTGTGTAATTTATATTATTTGTTGTTCTTGAATCACTGACAAAAAAACTTAATTTATTGATAGTCGGCGACTCCAAATTGAAATCATTTCTTGTCAGGATAACTTTATACTGCCATTTACTTCGGTAAGTAGTCATTACAACATTATCATAATCTATGTTAATATCACCATAACCAGTTGAGCCATAACTATTCCAGATATTTGATTTCCAGTAGCCAACTGTTAACCAGGATGACCAATTAGAACCGTATGGGAATCGCATTTGCACTTTAAATCCTGCGTTGCTATATGGTGAAGAACCGTTCCAGGATGGCAATCCGCGGTCAAAAGGCTCAGCAGAGCTTTGAGGTTTTGTAATAAAATATCCATCTTTTACAGAATCCTCAAGCATAATACTATTTCCATCAGGACTTAATTTTATACCCACACTGGATTCTATATTAGCAAATATTGAATCCGTTCTCTGGGAATAAAACTGGTCAGAATAAATTTGCGAAAATATAATTGAAGAAGTTAACAAAAAGAGAACAGTAATATTTCTAATCATTGGGCAATACCTGTAAATTTTAGTTCAAATTAAATAAGTAATTATTTATTTCAAAGTCAATGAATCACAATTTTTGTTCAGTAACCTGATATTTTTTCTTTTTGCTGCCGCCGTAACTATCTATTTGAAGCAGTACTCCTTCTAATTTACCATTAACAAGCGGTGTGCGTCTTTTTGTTTTTAATCCTATGTATTTTCGTAACTCCGGGTCTCCAATGTAAATAAATGAAGAACTTCCGTTACACCTGGTTTTTAGAAAATCTCCAAATTCCTTGTATAATGATTCTACTTCTTTTCTAATCCCAAGTCTTATACCATAAGGCGGATTTGTAATTATTGTACCATTTTCAAAATTTTTGATGTGCTGAAACGGATAAGCTCCTAATTTTACTTTGTCTCCAAATGGTAAACGGGACAGATTGTCTTTTGCAGTATTTATTGTTATTTGGGATTTATCACTACCGATAATCAATCCATCTTTTAATGGTATGATATTTTCATCCGCTTCTTTTTTAACCTTAGTCCAGATTTTTTCATCATAATCAGGCAGATAAAAAAAGCCAAAATTTTTTCTCAGATATTGTGCAGGTATTCTGCAATAATGCATTAAAGCTTCGCACAAAATTGTACCTGAACCGCACATACAATCTAATAAAGGATTATCGCCATTCCATTTGCTTAAACGGATAATTGCGGCAGCAAGAGTTTCCTGCATCGGTGCTTCGCCTGCTAATAATCTGTAACCTCTTTTATGTAAAGATTCACCTGATGTATCCAGACTGAGAATAGCTTTATCTTTTTCTATGAATAAATTAAATCTTACAGCCGGACTAACTGTATCTACATTTGGTCTCTTATCATATTTAGCTCTGAAAGAATCAGCAATTCCGTCTTTCAGAACCTGAGAAGCATATAACGAATTATTTATCGTACTTTTATTTACAGTTGAAGTAATTGCAAAGGTTTGATCAACCGAAAAAAATGAATCCCATTCAACAGACTTAGCTGTTTTCATTATATCATTTGAAGATTTACAATAAAAACTTTTTAACGGTGCTAAAACTCTTGCAGCAGTTCTTGATAAATAATTAATTTTATAAAGTGTTGGTTTATCTGCATAAAAGTAAACTCCTCTGTAAGATACTTTTGTATCTTTTGCACCAAGTTCTATCAACTCCTGTTCACAGATGGATTCCATCATCCCGGGAACCTGTGCAAAATAAATATTATTCTTTTGATAATCGTACATCTGAAAATTCTAACGCTGATTATTATATAGTTAATTATTAAATACAAATATAAAGACAAACAAAATGTTAAAAGTTAAAATCAAATTTAGTTTTGTTAAAAAGTTATGATTTACCATGCGGAATAAGGATCTTGTTCATAAAGAATTTATTTAAATGGGTAAGAAATGAATTAATAAGTTTTGCTATCCCGCAAACCGGTAATGCAGGATAGCACAAAAAATCTACTGCTTATTTAAAGTAAACATTATTGATTTTATTGATATCCGGAATTGATTTATCTCCTATAATTATTGCATCAAAATCTTTTATACCATCTATTGTCAGCTCAACAGAATTCAAATCTTTTTTCCAGATATCCGCATTAAATAAAACTTCTTTGGTTACAACTTCGTTTAACATAACCTGAAGTTTAACAGGCAGAGGAAGCTTTCCTTTATTTTCAATAACAACTTTCAATTTGTTCTTTTTAACAGCAGCTTTTTCAATTGCAAGATCAGGAAAACTGTAATAATAAAACCAGGGTTTCCAAAACCAATTAAGATCCATTTTAGATACATCATTAAATGTAAAAAAGAAATCAGTAGGTATCGGATGTTTACCATTCCATCTGTGCATATATTCTCTTAAAGCTTTTAAGAATAAATCATCACCAAGCAACTTCCGGAGATTATCATACGCAATAGCAGGTTTATTATAAGCAGCTATTCTGTATGAACGCCAACTGATAACCGGGGAAGGTGTTATTATTGGAAGTTCAAATTCGTTTCCTGCAAAATTTTCATATCCTTCTATTGTTATTAACCGTGGTAAGTTGCCTTCTGACATTCTTTCCTGAAAATCGTATGGAAGCATTACAGCCCACCCT
>JAVEUY010000276.1:0-4666 GCA_034005315.1 Ignavibacteriaceae bacterium
TTTTATGAATGCTGCGGTGTAAGATATGAAGAACCTGAACCGAGATTTTTTTCTTTTAATAATCCTTTCGGTGCCTGCCCCGTTTGCCAGGGATTCAGTAAAGTTATCGGCATTGATATGAATCTTGTAATTCCAAATCCTAATTTAACTATTGCTGACGGAGCTATTGCCCCTTATAAAGGAGCTAAGTACAGCTCATATCTCAGGGATTTAATCCAAAGTGCACGCGATCATAAGTTTCCTATTCATATCCCGTATAAGCAATTAACCGAAGAACAGCTTACACTTATCAGAAAAGGATTTGGGAAATACAAAGGACTTGATCACTTTTTTGAAGAACTTGAACGAAAGACTTATAAACTTCATGTAAGAGTTATGTTAAGCCGTTACCGCGGTTATACTATTTGTCCTGCATGTAAAGGCTCCCGTTTAAGACGCGAAGCACTACAAGTAAAAATTGATAATAAATCAATTCACGAAATTGTTCAGATGCCGATTGAAAAATCACTTGAGTTTTTTGAAAACCTGAAACTTTCTGATTATGATTTTAAAGTTGCAGAGAGAGTTTTAAAAGAAATTATTAAAAGGCTTACATTTCTTAATAATGTTGGTATCGGTTATCTGACACTTGACCGCTACAGCAATACTCTTTCGGGCGGTGAATCTCAACGGATTAATCTTGCAACTTCTCTCGGTTCTGCTCTTGTCGGAACATTATATGTTTTAGATGAACCAAGTATTGGCTTACATCCGCGGGATAACTCCAAACTCATTAAGATATTAAAAAATCTCCGCGATATTGGTAATTCAGTTTTAGTTGTTGAACACGATGCAGAAATGATGAAAGAAGCTGATCTTATTTTTGATATGGGTCCTAAAGCGGGAATTGAGGGCGGTGAAATAGTCGCAATTGGTAATCATGATGAAATTATCAAGAATAAAAATTCCATTACCGGAAAATATTTATCCGGCGAACTATCGATTCCGTTACCTGAAAAAAGAAATGAACGAAAAACCAAATCAGTGAAAATAACAGGGGCAAAAGAAAATAATCTTAAAAATATTAATGTTGAAATTCCTTTAAACAAATTTGTTGTAGTAACAGGAGTAAGCGGCTCAGGCAAGAGTACACTTGTTCACGATATATTTTATGCAGGGCTTGCAAAATATCTTGGCAATGCTCCTTCTTTTATCGGAAAGTATGATGATATCAAAGGCGGTGAATACATTGATGATGTTGTTATTGTTGATCAATCACCGATTGGTAAATCTCCAAGATCAAATCCGATAAGCTATCTTAAAGCATTTGAACTGATCAGAGAATTATTTGCATCAACTCATCAGGCAAAAGCAAGAGGATATAAACCCGGTTATTTTTCTTTCAATGTTCCCGGCGGAAGATGCGAAACCTGTCAGGGCGATGGTTATATAAAAGTAGAGATGCAATTCTTAGCTGATCTTTATCTTGAATGTGATGACTGCAATGGAACAAGATATAAGAAGGAAATAAGAGAGATAACTTACAAAGGAAAAAATCTTGTTGATGTTCTTGATATGACAGTTGATGAAGCTTTAATTTTCTTTGAAGGACAGGATAAGATAACAAGACTTCTTCAAATACTGGCAGATGTTGGATTGAATTATATTAAACTTGGTCAGCCTTCTAACACGCTTTCAGGCGGTGAAGCACAAAGAATTAAATTAGCATCTTACCTTACAGCACAAAGAGACAGAAGGCATTTACTTTTTATCTTTGATGAACCGACAACAGGTTTACACTTTCATGATATTTCCAAACTGCTTAACTGTTTCAGATTACTTTTAGAAAGAAATAATTCGGTTGTAATAATTGAACATAATCTTGATGTAATTAAATGTGCTGATTATGTAATTGATCTTGGACCTGAAGCAGGAGATGAAGGCGGAAAAGTTGTTGCAGCCGGAACTCCGGAAGAAATTGCTGAAAATGAAAATTCCTGGACCGGAAAATATTTGAAAGAATATCTATAAATATCCTGCTGTTATCGCTATTTAATTTCCAATATAGAAGAATATTATAAAACTAAATCAGGTAAGATCATTTATATATTTCTTAAGTAAGATCTCTTTTTACTGTAGGTTCAAAATCAACCGGACGACCTATTTTCGGCAAGCCTATTATTTCTCTTGCTCTGTCCAAAGAATCATCTATATTTCCTAAAACATTTTGCACGCCGATAATTTTTAAGAAACCAGATTGATCCAATACCATAAGTACTTGTATATGAACACCGGATAAAATTAATTGTGTACCATTTTTTACTACATTGTGATAAACTTCTTCTAACGCATGAATACCTGTTCCATCAATAGCCGGAACATTACGCATTCTTATTATTAAAACTTTTGGCGGAGTTTCAATAATTCTTATTGCATCCCGGAATTTAGAAACAGCACCAAAGAAAAACGGACCGTTAATTTCAAACACTTCAACATCCTTAGGAACCTTCTTACTGGTAATAGCATTAGCGTCAAATAATTCATCATCATCTTTTAATTCACGTGTAATAATTCCGACATTTGTAACTATTGCCATAGACCGCATAAATAAAATAACCGCCAGTATCATTCCAACTTGTATTGCAATAGTTAAATCAAATACTACAGTCAATCCGAAAGTAGTAAGCAAAACAATCAAATCGCTTTTAGGGCTTTTAAATATCGCTATAAAAGATCTCCATTCGCTCATATTGTAAGCAACAGTTACTAGTATAGCTGCTAAAGTAGCCAGCGGAATTAATCTGGCTAAATGACCGAAAAACAAAGTTATTAGCAAAAGAACAAAAGAGTGTACAATTCCAGCAATTGGAGTTCTACCGCCATTTTTAATATTTGTAGCAGTTCTGGCAATTGCACCGGTAGCAGGAATTCCACCAAACAATGGGCTAATAATATTCGCAATACCTTGCGCAACCAATTCCATATTTGATCTATGCTTACCTCCAATCATACCATCAGCCACAACTGCTGAAAGTAACGACTCAATTGCTGCAAGAATAGCAATCGTGGTTGCCGGCTGAATCAGTTCTCTAATAGCAGCAAAATCAATTTGCGGAAAAACAGGTTGAGGTAATGCGGATGGAAGTTCACCAAACTTTGATCCGATAGTTTCAACAGGCAAATTAAAAAAATAGGTAATGGCTGTTGTAACAATTAACGCTACGATTGAACCAGGAATTTTATGTGTGATTTTGGGAAATAATAAAATTGTTGCCAGCGTTAGTAATGCAATACCGAAAGCATAAAAATTTATAGTTGAAAAACTGAAGAAATATTCCACCCATTTGTCAAAAAATTCTGATGGTATCTGATCAATTTGTAATCCGAAAAAATCTTTTATTTGTGTTGAGAATATTAATAGAGCTATTCCACTTGTAAAACCAACTATTACCGGATAAGGAATAAATTTAATTATAGAACCAAATCTTGCAAATCCCATAATTACTAGAATTACTCCAGCCATTAACGTTGCAATGATCAATCCATTAACGCCATATTGCTGAACGATTCCGTAAACAATTATGATAAACGCACCTGTTGGTCCGCCAATTTGTACACGACTTCCGCCCAGAAATGAAATTATAAATCCGGCAATGATGGCTGTAATTAATCCCTTTTCAGGTGTAACACCTGATGCTATACCAAAAGCAATAGCAAGTGGTAATGCAACTATTCCAACAATTGTTCCCGCTGAGAGATCCATTATGAATTGTTTTGAAGAATAGTCTTTTATTGTTGTAAATAATTTTGGTTTTAACATACTTTTAGATTAAAAAAAACGATTGCAAAATAATGAATGTCAGATTCATTATTGCAATATTCATCTGATTAATTCTTTGATAAGCTGAAAATATTTTGATTAAAGATGTTATCTTTGTACTAATGTTTAGTAGAATTGAATTTATATAATATCATCTTGAAATGTTAATTCGTGTTTATTTAATAGCATTTTTATTGCAGTGCTTTTCTTCGGCACAAAACTATGGATCGCTTAAGTTTACAAACTACGCCGATGACAGAAAAGCTTCGTTCAGCTTAACATTTGATGATGGTTTGCACACTCACAGCACAAATGTAAGACCGTTATTAAACCAGTACGGATTTAAAGGAACTTTTTATGTACTGCCGCCTTATCTTGCAGAAGATAATCAGCCGCTGATATGGAGATACGGACGCTGGAGTGATTTTCAAGCTATTGCTGCTGATGGACATGAAATCGGCTCTCATACTATGAATCACGATACACTTCCGAATCTCGCCTGGGGAAGCACTAGTACTCCCGGTACTTTATTATATGAATTGTATCAATCAAAAATATTTATTGAACAGAAAATTCCTTCTCAAAAATGTATCTCGCTTAATTATCCATATACACTGCACAATTTTTTAGTTGATTCTGCGGCAGGTTTATTTTATGAAAATGGCAGAACATTAGGTCAGACTGCTAATGACTCGGCACTTTACGGAAATGATTGGTTTAGTTTAAAAGCTAAAGTCGTTGAATTCGGTATGCCGAGAAATTCCGTTGATGATGACTTGGATGAATTATACACTTTTCTGAATTGGATAAGTAATGCTGTCAATCAAAAACAATGGGGAATGATTATAATTCATGATGTTGTTCCAT